>JAPLFM010000296.1:22335-25615 GCA_026390675.1 Candidatus Kapaibacterium sp.
GTCAATTTTAATGTCAGTTTGAGACATACTTCTTAAAGTAGGGTAGTTACTAGTAGTTAGTGTCCCGCAATAATCGTCATTTAAGTTGTCAGGAGTGCCATTATCATTGAAATAATACAGTCCGGTTGTTGTTAATTCTCCAGAAGCAGTAACATTTGGTGTAGAAGAAGCCAACCATTTTGTATCATTGAAATCAATTTCAAGCGTAAAATAAAAGCTGTTATTTACATTAGAACAGTTTTTATATCCAGTAAAAGAACCTGTTTTGGATTGTTTAATTAAAATGTTGTTTTTATCAGAACCCCAATTAGCTGTCCAAATATTCCCAAACTTATCAAGCTTTGAATTGCCAGCAATAATAAATCCTGCAGAACCAGTAACGCCAATAAAAGATGAATTATTATTTGTTAAAGTATCAAAAGTTAAACCATTTTCATTAGATGAAATTATAAGTTGTCCTGAACCATATCCACCAGCATAAATCGAATTATTAATTGAAGTAAGTTTAGCAAAAGCATTTGTTCTAATTTCAGGATTAGTTGTAGCAGTAATGTTTTTCCATTTACCATTTTTTAATCTCATCAAACCTTTTCCGTTATCCCTACCACTTACAGCCCAAATCTCGTCATTACTTCCTTTTTCAATATAAACAAAGTAATTTGAAATTGGTGAATTTGGTTTTACTTGATGTTTAATTGTATTTGATGGATATTCAATAGAAAATGAATTTGTTTTTTGTAAATAGATTAATTCGTTTTTAATATTAATCAACTTAGTAAGATTCAACTCGTACTTTGAAATGTTATTAGTATAATCAAAAACATTATTCAAACTACCAATTAAAAAAGAATTATTAAATTGAGTTAAAGAATTAATTTCAACTAAATTGTTTACTATACTCACAAACTTATTATTATCAAGCTTAAATACAATGTTCTCTGAACAAGTATAAATAATATCATTTATATCAATAATGTCTATTAAGTTTTTTTCAAATAGTCCACTTGAATCAGAATAAGTTAGCCAAAGATTTTTGTCAGAAATACTACTGCCCAATTTAGTAGTAGCAACTCCATTAGTAGTAGCAAGCCAAATTGTATTATTTTTAATTAATATTTTTTTTGCTTCAACTTGAGGTGGGAAATTACCAAATCTTTTAATATCTTCAATAAAAATATTTTCAACTGGGTCAAATATTGCTAATCCAAATCCACCAGCAATATAAACCTTTCCATTATAACTTACAATATCATTTATTCTAGCATTTGAAAAGCCTGAATTTTTAATATCTGAGATATGTTTCCAGCCTTTTTTGAAATTGTATATTTCTAGGATACCATCATTTGAACCAAAATAAATATTGTCTTTATCAGCACTAACTTTATTTAAGTCAATCGTTAAAAGTGCATCAATATTTCTAAACTCTTCAAACGAGCTATCTTTAATATTGTATTTAAATGCACCACCACTTGTGGCAGCCCAATAATTTCCACTTGAATCAAGACAAACAGATTTAGTTTCCATTTGAGAAGTATATGATCTCCAATTAGTAAGATTTACTTGAGATTGGATACAAGGGTTAGCCATAAAATAAATCATAGCCAAAAGAAAGATTTTCTTTAACATTACTGCTTCTATAAAATTGATACAAAACTATAGTATCAAACTACCATATACTTTTAAAAATGTGATTAATGAATTATTTAATTTGAGACAAAACGTCAACCATTTCGATTGCAACAGTTGCAGCTTCAAATCCTTTGTTACCTGCTTTTGTACCAGCACGTTCAATTGCTTGCTCTATTGTATCGCAAGTAAGAATTCCATTGATACAAGGAACACCCGAACTTAATGCTACTTGAGCAATCCCTTTGATTGATTCTCCAGCTACAAATTCAAAATGAGGTGTTGCACCTCTAATTACAGCTCCTAATGCTATAACTGCATCGTATTTCTTAGTTAAAGCAGCTTTTTGCACAAGCAATGGTAGCTCAAAAGAACCCGGACAATATATCACTGTAATATTTTTAATATCACAATTATGTCTTAAAAGAGAATCTTTAGCTCCCTCTAAAAGCTTACCTACTATGAATTCGTTCCATCTAGAAACTACTATTGCAAAAGACTTACCTTTTGCATCAAACTTACCTTCTATTACTTTTGTCATTTAATTTGTAGTAATTATAAACTAAAAAATACTTAATTTGCACAGATATAAAAAGATAAATTAACATTTTTATTCTCAAAATAAAAGGACTTTATGAAGTTACGTATTATTTTAGCAACTATTGCTATTTTTTCATTGATTTCTTGTAATAAATCTACTGAAGTAAAATCATTGAAATCTAAAAACGATTCTATCTCTTACGCAATTGGAATGTCAATTGGACAATCTTTCAAAGCACAAAAATTAGATAGTATTGTAAATCTTGACATTGTTAAATCTGCAATCAATGACGCTTTGTTTTTAGACTCTACAAAAGCATTGTTGAAAAAAGATGATTTGCAAAAAGTATTTGCAAGTTTGCAAGAAGCTGTTCAAGCAAAAGCTATGAAAGAACAAGCTGAAAAAGGAAAAGAAGCATTGAAAATTGGAGCTGATTTTTTGGCTAAAAACAAAACTAATCCTAAAGTGAAAGTAACTGCTTCTGGACTTCAATATGAAATAATAAAAGAAGGTACTGGTAAAAAACCAAATCTTGAAAGCACAGTTAAAGTTCATTATACTGGATCTTTAGTTAGTGGTAAAGTATTTGATAGCTCTGTTGATAGAGGTCAACCAATCGAATTCCCTTTAAAAGGTGTAATCCCAGGTTGGACTGAAGGACTTCAACTTATGAGTGTTGGTTCAAAATACAAACTTTACATACCTTCAGCTCTTGGTTATGCTGAAAAAGGTGTTGGGAATGGATTAATTGGTCCAAATGAAACTTTAATTTTTGAAGTTGAATTGCTTGATGTTACTGTAACCAAAGTTGCTGCAGCACCTGCAAAATAAGTTTTCACATTGTTAAGATCTAATTAGCTACCCCTTAAAAGGTAGCTTTTTTTTTGTTAAGGTCAATTGAGAAATTTTGAAATGGGAGGAAGAAATCAAAACAAAATTCAGTTTTTGGAAAAATTTTCCAAAAAAGTTTTCCAAAATATTTTTTGCCGTCATTCCTGCGAAAGCAGGAATCTGAATTTTTCTATCCGTCATCCTGAATTTAGTTCAGGATATATTGGTTTTGACTTTCAAAAACATCCCATTAAGAACCCCACCCCAACCCTCACCCAAAGA
>JAPLFM010000175.1:0-42998 GCA_026390675.1 Candidatus Kapaibacterium sp.
TATAATTTGAGGGTTTGTATTAACAATAATAACGTCACCACTTACTATGGTAACATTATCTGCTGAGGTAGGAACTACAGCACCCGCCCAAGTAGTAGTAGAGTTCCAAGAACCTCCACCTGTACCGTTGGAGCTAATATTAGCTGCCCATACATCAATATTCGCAAACCCAAGCATTGCTGCCATGAATAAGGCGAATATCAGTATTCGGTTTTTAGCTTTCATAATTTATCCTATAAGATATTATTAAAAATTTATTGAAAAAAGTTTTTTTATTGATTTAGTTCTGTTTTGCTTTACCGTTTTTTTTGTAGTGGTTTTCTAATCAATAATCCGGAACTTAAAGTAGCCTGGAGATCTAATCTCCGGCATTCTCAAATCGTTCATGAATCCTCCATAATTTGATTGATAATTATTCCACATCCTGTGTGTTTATTTATTGACTGTGGGATTTTTTTAAAGTTTAAATATTTCATTTTCATACATATATCGTCAAGAATAGCACAAACTTTAGTAAATTTGTGCAAAACTCTATTTAATTTTGATTTATAAGCACTTATGGCTGTTGCTATTAGCCATAAATTTCTAAATTGTATATTATTAACCATTTTTGCTGACATTTTTATGTTTTTATAAGCATTATATACTTACTATTTCAATCAAAATGCCAAAGTATTTTTTTCTATTTTCTACCCTACTATCACTCGCCTACCAATTCAGTCTGTATCTATCTGTAAAGCTATTTAAATTTTTATTTTATGAGGATTGAAACTTTAAAAAATTTCAATATTTCTTGCCTTTTAAGTATAATCTATTAATACGGGTACTATCCGTTGATTTTATAATCGGTTATTCTTTACAATAACTTTAATATTATTTTAAAATAAAGTTATAATTAAGTAAAAATACCGAGAAATTGAATTATGAGTTAATAATTATGAATTATGAATTATGAATTTAGGAAACTTTGTATAAAAAAAATGTCTGAAACAATTTCGTTTCAGACATTTATATTAGATTCAGGATTAAGTATTAATTATGAATTATGAATTATTAATTGAATAGTATTATATGATATTTTTTGAGGTTTTGATTATGCTAGTTATTATTTTCTTAAGCTCAATGGCATCAACTATTATACTATCAAATTGAGTTTGGCTTACATAATCTGTGTTATATAATAGCTCCAGCCAATAAATTGTTTCATTTATTTCTTTTTGTGCAATGGAAAGTTTATGAATAAAATCAGCTTTACTTTCAGCATTTTCTGATTCTCTTACTAAAGCACCAACCGAAGTTCCACTTCTTAAAACTTGCTTTGACAATACAAATTCTCTTTTGTCATTAATAAGATACTGGCTAAATTTTACAATTCTAATAGCAAAAGAAAAGCTTTTCTCTTTAATTATATTTTTTTTCATACTATTTCTTTAAGCTTATAACAAAAACTCATAATTCATAACTCATAACTCATAACTCATAACTCATAATTCATAACTCATAATTCTTAATTCATAATTCATAACTCATAATTCATAACTCATAATTCTTAATTATCTAACAGCATCCAGGTTCGCAACAAGATTCTTTCTTTTCACCATAAACAGTAATACTTGCAATTGCATTACCACTTAATTTGTATTCAGATAGTTCATCTTTGGAAAGATACTGTAACATTATATCATCAGGTATTTCAATATTTTTTTCTTTCTGCACTTTAATATTAGTAAATCCAGCATCAGCCAATCCTTTTAAATAATCTTCTATTTGCATAGCTCCTGAAACACAACCTGCATACATCTCACTTGCCTCTTTTACGCCTTTTGGCAGGTTACCTTTTAGTACCACATCGGACACACTAAAATGCCCATTTGGTTTAATGATTCTAAACATTTCAGAAAATGCTTTTGGTTTATTGGGAACTAAATTGAGCACACAATTAGAAACAACAACATCAACTCTATTTGAAGCAATTGGAATTTTTTCAATTTCGCCAAATCTAAATTCAACATTATTAAACCCAAGCTTTTCCGAATTTTCTCTAGCTTTGTCAATCATTGCTTCAGTCATATCTATTCCAATTACTTTTCCTGTTTCACCAGTAATTGCTCTAGCCACAAAACAATCATTACCTGCTCCTGAGCCAAGATCAACAACTGTATCACCTTCTTTGATTAGTGCAAATTCAGTAGGCAAGCCACAGCCCAATCCTAAATCAGCATCAGCATTATATCCATCGAGTTTTGAATAATTTTCACTAAAGATAGTATAATCTACAGTTGCACAACCTCCCACACCACAGCAAGATGTTTCATTTTCTGTTTTACTCTGCAATGCTATTAGTGAGTATTTTTCTTTCACCATTTCTTTTATTTGAATATCTGTTTCCATATTTTCTCCATTTAGCAGTTACAAGCTGCCAAATCTATACTTTTATTTAAAAATTTATCAATTAGTTTTTTTATATTTAAAAGAGCATCATTATTTATACAATAGCAAACGTTTTTACCATTTATTTCACCTTTGATTATACCAGCCTCTTTTAGCTCATTCAAATGCTGGGTAACAGTTGTTCTACTTAATGGTAGTTCTAAAGCGATATTACCCGAAAAGCAAATATTCTTTTCAGCCAAATAGATAATAATAGCTAATCTTGCTGGATGAGAAAGTGCTTTATTTATTCTTGCCAAGTCCTGCAGTTCTTGACTAAAATTTTCGGCTTTTGATGTTGACATATAGTATTATATATAAATGTTTTTAAATATTTGTTATTTCGTATGACGTAAACATACGACATATTATTTTAATATTAAAATAAAATTTTAAAATAATTAGTTTATTTGATAAATTAATATTAATTTAATATTATTAAATATTATTAATTTCACTTTTCTTAAAAATGAACTATCCTTACAATAGCGATAATACACTTAATAAATTAATAAATTCAAATTCTTATTGCATTTTTGTAGTTGATTTGGACTATAACTATACCTATTGTAATGAAACATTACTCAACAAGCTAGATTTTACATCTGATTATCTATTATCATTAAAAATTGATTCCCTTATCCACCAAGAAGATTTCAATGCTTTTTCAAATGTATTTAAAAATTGCATTGAAGATTCAACATTAAATTTAGAAATAAACATAAGACTTAGAACAAAAAACAACTCTTATTTAGACACTCAGTTAGATCTTTCATCAATTATTAATGATAATGGTCAAGTTGGTGGTGTTTTATGCTTAGGGACAATAAAAAGACAATATAATATTGAAAACGAATTATTAGACAACAAAATTTTATTTTCAGAGGGTCATGCAGTTATTTTCAAATGGTCATCTGATAGAGAAGTAATTAAAACTCTTTACGTATCTGAAAATTGTAAATTGTTTGGATATAAAAGTGAAGACTTAATAGGTAAATCATTTTTAGATTTTATTCATCCTGATGATTTTTCAAAAAGTAGAGAATCTTATAATAGGGCATTTGAAAATATCAAGAACAATGACAAAGATTCTCAAAAATATTTAGAATTGACTTATAGATTTTTATGCAAAGACGGACAATATAAATGGGTGCAAGATTATAGCTATCCAATTTTCGAAGATTTCGAAATTAGATATGTTTATGGATACATAATAGATGTAAATGAACTTGTACTAGCTCGTGAAATGATTTCGGAAAGTGAAACTAGATTTAAAGATATGGCTAATTCCGTACCTGTTATAATTTGGAAAGAAGATGCTGATAGCAATTGTACTTACGTAAACAATGCTTGGACTGAATTTACAGGAGAAAGTTTTGAAAAATCTCTAGGTAAAGGCTGGTCTGCTTTAGTTCACAAAGATGATAAAAGTATTTTAGATAGATTAAATAGAAAAGACTTGATTGAATTCAAACCATTTGAAGTGGAATATAGATTAAAGTCAGCAAATGGTGAATATAGATGGGTAATGGATAAAGGTATTCCAAGATTTGATTCTAATAATAAATTTATAGGGTATATAGGTAGTTGTGTTGATTTAACTGATCAAAAAAATGCTGCACACGAAATAATTGAAAAAAACAAAAACTTAGAAAGAGCTTTGATTGAAGCTGAAAGATTAAGCATGATTGTAAATAAAACTACTAATGTAGTTATTTTAGCAGATGCTAATGGCAAAATTGCTTGGGTTAATAAAGCATTTACCGATCATACTGGTTATAGTTTTGAAGATGCACTAAACCAAATACCTGAAGATTTAATACAAGGTCCATTAACTGATTTTAAAACCAAGATGGCTATAAAAAAAGCTATGACTGATAGAAAATCAATTAGAACAGAAATATTAAATTATACAAAGGATAAAAATACTTTTTGGGTGGAGTTATCTATTGATCCTCTTTATAATAACTATGGAATTTTTGAAGGTTATATTGGTATTTTGAATGATATTTCAGAAAGAAGAGATATTGAAGATAAGATAGTTGAACAAAACCTCCAATTAAGTTATTTTCAAAAAGCATTAAACTCTTCTACTTACATCACAATAATTGACCAAAATTGTCTTATAACTGAAATTAATCAAAAATTTGAAACTATTTCCGGTTTTCCAAAACAAAAATTAATTGGCACTAAACCAAATATATTTATTGAAGGATTTTTAGAAGAAAGTCAATTTATTGAATTAAATAAAATCTCAGAAAATAAAAGCTATTGGAGAGGCGAAGTTGTTGAACTTAAATCCGATGGAAGTCAATTTTGGTTAGATACTACTGTAATACCATTATATAATGTAATAAATGAGCATATTGGATTTATTTCAGTTGGTATAAATATTACCAACAGATTAGAATATCAACAAAAATTAAAAGACTTCAATACAATCCTTGAACAAAAAATTACTGAAAGAACTACTATACTTCAAAATATTAATGAAGAAAAAGATCATCTATTAGCAATAGTTAGCCACGATTTAAAGAATCCTCTTGCTGGGCTAATGTTGAATATCGAGTTATTAGAAAATTTAGCGATTAAAAATAATGACTCTATTTTGCTAAATAGAGCTAAGAATATTTCTAAAGCTACTAAACACATGCAAGACATTATTTCAAAAATACTGGATGCTTATAGGATGGAAACAGGTAATTTAAGTCCAAAACCTGCTACTTTTCTTCTATGGGATTTACTTAAAGTTTGTATTGATGAAATTTCAGTACAAGCTAATAATAAGAATCTTAATATAAGTGTTAAAGGTAATACTCATATTCAAATGAATAATGACTATCTATTTGTTTATCAAATTGTAGATAATCTAATTTCTAATGCAATTAAATATTCTAAAATTGATGGTGAAATTCAACTTGATGTTTCTACCAAAAAAGGAGATTTGATTTTTAAAGTTATTGATTGTGGTGTAGGAATTCCAGAAGACGAAATTCATTTAATTTTTGATAAATTTTCAAAAGTATCATCTTGGCCAACTGCTGGTGAAGTAAAAACAGGAATTGGTTTATCAACAGTGAAAAAACTTTCTGAACTTCTTAATGGTACGATTACTTGCAAAAGCAAAATTGATTCAGGCTCAGTTTTCTGTTTAACAATTCCATTAGATTATATACAAATTATTTAAAGCAAGGTCTAAAACAATTTTAAAGTTTACTTATCATTCTATACTTACTTAAATGGTTATTTTTTAAATAGTATAGAATGGATAAATAAATAATTTGAAAGACTTGATTTTTAAAACTCTAAGAGATACTACTTCTGAATAACAAATGGCTTGTCAATAACTTTGTCAAATTGTTTGAGTTCTATAAAATAAATACCACTAGACAATTCTAAAAATGGGATTTCTAACTCAAATTCTCCTGCATTTTTAAAACCTTTAAATAAGTTAATTAAGGTTTGTCCATTTGAATTTAATATATTAATCTCAATTTTTGAATCATTAGAAATTACATATTTTGCTTTAGTCCCTGCATTTGTAATTGGATTTGGGCTAATGTCAAATATCTTTGTTGTTAAGGCTTCACTATCATTTACTGGGTTTGTGCTTTGAAGAGTTGCTGACACATCTAAAATATATTTAACAGAACATTCATCTTCAATTCCTATCATATCAACAACTGATGATGAATTGGAAGAACCTAGACTAGGGTTGAATGAAATTTTCACTAATATTGAATCTCCAATATTAAAAGCTTTAGTTTTATCCCATTCAACTGCTTCAATTTTAAATCCTACATTGTTTTTTTGTAATTTAATATCTTTAATTTTAATATTTTTCTTACTTTCATTTTTAAGTATTATTTCTTTATTCATTGAATTAGAATTTTGTTTAAATATACCAAATTTTCTTTCACTTGCAGAAGTAATCCTAGTTGCAATATTTTCAATTGAAATAATAGTATCATTTCCAGCCTTATCTTTAAAAACTATAACTGCTTTTGAATCAGAAAATGGATTTATAGGAGTTAAATTCCAAGTCGCTTTCCCAGTATTACCAGAAATAATATTTGAAACTTTAAATCTATAATTATATGAAAAACTGGAATCTAAAAACATATATGCATCTGCAAGTTTTGAACTTGCGTTACTATTTATAATATCTGTAACATCTGCAATTGTATTTATTCCAACAGATCCATCACAGTCTATAGTATATTTAGGAATTGGTTTTGCGAAATCTTGAGTTTCAATTTGAGCCATAGCTGTAGAAGTTGGATAACCATAAGAATCATTCATATCACTTCCATAAGAATAACAAGCAAATTTATATCCAGAGAGGCTTCTTACTCTTAAAACTCCTGATGAAGGTACATTAATAGTTTTACTAGTAAAACGTTTGTCTTTGATTAATATATTTTTGAATTTTCTTTCTTTCCCTTCTAAAGTGTTCAGCTTTTCATAATTCCATTGATTTCCATTCCAAGTTCCAAGCTCAATATCATCAGGTAAATTACCATTTTGATCTAATTCACACACAATGCTCATATAATTATTTTTCATAATGAAACCACCTGCAGCATTTATAGCTGCAAACATAATATCACTTTGAAATTGTTCTAAAGGTGTCAAATTCATTTGAAATGGGTCTGATTCGTTAGATGTAGCATCGTCATTTGAACCTGGATTGTAATATACTATTGAGAAAGGTTTATCGGCTGAATAAATTACAGGGTAAATTGAATTTGAATCATATTGATTAGTTGCTCTATCTTCATACCAACCTTGTTCAATTTTACCACCAGCTGTTCTAATTGTTTTATAAAACTTTCCGTCTTTGTAAATTTTAGTATCAGGATATTTAGCAAATACTCTAATAATACCAGGTTTTTTTCTATTTTCACATACTGGAATTAATATATTCTGCCCCCAAGTATCAGTTGGAAGCTCCATTTCGGCATTGTAATCACAAGCATTAACATCAAGTGGTATATTAGCACAAAGAACCCCAGAAGTTACGGCAACTGGATAATTTGATGTTATTTTGGAACCAGACATTTCCATTAATGGTGATTTAGTGCCTAAAACATAAACATCACCTTTTTGAAGATTAAAGTTTACAGATTTGCCAAATGTGAGGACTGAATCAGAAGTTTCAATTTGCGAAATCCCATCACCACCCATTGTGAATTTTACTTCTGTATTGTCATAAGCCGCTGTTATTAAAGTCCAAGCTGGAGAACCACTCCAATATGAAGCTGTATAAGGGGAAACAATATATTCATTGCCTAAAGCATTATTAGGTAGTGCAAGAAATCCATCAGATGAGAATTTAAATCTTATTATTACATAAACTACAATAGGATTTTCACTTTTAATATGAATTCCTCTTTGCTGATAAACTTTTGCTTTTGGAGTTAAAGTCATTAAAAAATGTCTGAATGGCTGTCCTTCAGAAGCATCCAAATCAAATACAGCCAAGCCACCTGCTTGAATCTCTTTTGTTTGATTATATCCAATACCTTCTATTTCGCAATTAACAAAATTTCTATTAGGGCTAACACAATAAATTCTAAAAAAACTTTTATCCGAATTTTCATCTTCATAACAAGGTGGTATAGAAAACCAATATTCTCTTCCTGCACTTGTTGTTCCAGCTATAATAGGTAACTTTTTCATTATTTCAGTTTCATCAAACTTTTCCCCTGCTTTTAAGCTCATCGATAAAGCTCCAGCAAAAAGTAAAGTGATCAATAGAAACTTTTGTAAAAACTTAGTCATACATTGTACTCCAAATAGTTTTATAATAGTATTTTATTTAATTTTATTTTCAAGTTTTACAATATATCTAATTTTTTGTACATATACTTAAATTTATTAACAGTTAACTGAAGGTTTTGTTACACAATTTTTGAAAATAGTTTGTTTTATTTTGTTTACGAATATTATTACAAAAAAAAGCCCTCAAACACATTTGTTTGAGGGCTTTTAATTTATAAGATTGTGGTAGAATTATTTTTGTATTATTAACTGTTTGGTATCTGTAAAGAAACCAGAACGGTAAACAATATTATAAGTTCCACTACCTAAATCTTGAATTGGAATTGCAACTTCATATTCACCTTCTTTCATTACACTGCTTACAGGTACTGAAATTGATTGTCCTGCTGAATTAATGATACTCAATTCAGTTGCTCCTTCTGTAGCTACTCTAAATTTAATTAATCCACCTGCACTTGTTACTGGGTTTGGATTTACTTCTTGTAAAGCATATCCACCACTTGCTCCAACTACTATTGGTCTAATATCTGAGGCACATACTGGATCTAAAGTAATAGAAATAGGCACTCTTGCTTGGAAATTAAAGCATAAGTTATTGCCATCTCCTAGATTATGAGTAATCTCTGATTTATAAACTACTTTACCATTTGCATCTCTCGGCAAATCTTCACCTGCAGTTGTACTTGTATATGATGGTAAGAATGAGTTAAATCTTAAAGTAACCAATTCTCCACTTCCATCAAATACATTAGCACCTATCGCAACTATTTTGAATGAAATAATGTGATCTTGGGTTGTTGGGTTTGAAACTTCACTTACTGAGTTAGGATCTATTTGGAATTTACCAGCATAATCTTTACCTATTGCTAATGAATATTTGTTCAAATCTGACATAGCTGTTTTATCTAAAATAGCTTTTAAGAATTTGCCTGGATAAGTTATTGATGCATCCATATAAGTTACTTTAGCTTTTGCCATAGCACCTGTACTATTAAAAGTAATCTTATAACCTACTTGATCTTGTACTTTGATACTTGCTGTTGCATCCAAAAATGCATTAGCTGATACTCTGTGCATTGAACTTGTAGAGCCACCTGTGAAGCTATAACCCTCTACTGTAAAATCAATACTTTGTTTTTCTTTACCTAGTATATCAGTATCATATGTTAATTGGATTGTACTTGTAGCTATATCTGCCATTGGAGCAAATAAAACTGTTATTGTCTTTGAAGCTCCTACTGTTAATACTTCTGTAGTTGGTGTTGTTTCAAAACTTAAAGCATTAGTACTGCTTAATGCAAAGTTTGATACTCTAAAGAAAGTTCCAACATTTAAAACACCAGTGTTTGTTATTACAAAATTTAATTTAACTGGTGTACCAACACAAGTTGAGGCATCTTCTTTTGTTGTTGCAAAAGATTGTGTCAACCCAGAACCAAGCCATTTTGAATTTATAAATGAATTACCTGCATCTGCATCACATACCAAATCCATATCTGATGATACTGATGGTTGAGCTTGTGCTACAAATTCAGCTTGCAAAATTTGTAATGAATCACCTGGGGCCAATCTATATGGTTTCAAAGCTGTAATTTTAACTTTGTTACCCATATCATCTATTAAACTGTTACCATCATATCTAAATCCCGCTGTTCCATAAGTTGTCATATCACTTGATATGTCAGCATTTGTTTTTATAGCTGTTATTGTTACTGTATCTCCATAAATCCAATCGCCTGGTGCATTTGTCTTAGCTGGATTGTAGATAACTATATCTCTTTTTTGTGGTTTTGAACCATCTTTTATCAAAGTTTTGCCAAAATCTACTACTGGAGTTATATTTATTCTTGGTACTAAACCAACACCTTTAACTGTACTTACTACACCACTAATATTCGCTTGATTATTAAATGTTATTTTTACTTCGTGAGGTCCTGTTGTTTTTGGAGAAAAATAAATTTGTTTAGTTATATTTTTACCTGCTGGCACTACTATTGAATTATAAGTTGTACCAATTTTGTCCAATGTTGTTACTTTGTCTTCTAGTAAAAATTCTGTTGCATCACCTGGTGTTGCTTCTGCAATAGTAATATTCTCTACTATTACATCTTTACTTCCATCATTAGTTAAAGTGAATACATATTCACCATTTACATCTTTACCATTTGTTTCAGTAATAGGGAATGCTGCTCTATTTATTCGTTTTTCACCCCAATCATAGCTATTTACTTTTAATTCTGATTTAATGCCTTCACCTTCCAAAATACACAAACTATCTGTTATTCTTGCATCTGAGCTAAATACTATTGTGTCTTTGAACTTATTTGGAGTGTTTGGTTTGAATGATGCTGTGAATTCTTTATACTTACCTGCTGCTACTATTAAAGGATTAGCTTTTGATAAGTTTGGATACAAAGCTTTCAAATCTGTTGTAAATTGTGTTAAATGTAATGCTGTAAATCCTGTAATTGCCAAATCCGCTGCTTTTGAATTATTAGTTATACGAATTACTTTGGTTTGTGCATTAGCATCTGCTACATTCACTTGACCAAAATCATAATCATCTACTAATATTTCTGGCTCGCCTATACCTGCTCGTACTTCTACTTTATAACCAAATGTACACTCGTCTCCAACACCTAATGAATCTAAGAACGAAGTTGCTCCTGAGTTCAATAATGTCAAATCTGGTGTAAAGGTTACTTTAATTGGAAGTGAATCTCCTATAGCTAAAACTTTAGGTAATACCCAGCTTAATGGCTCTATGGTAAATCCTACATTCTTTTTAAGCAATTGTAATTTTGTTACAGTTACAACTTTTTTACTCTCATTTTTAAGCCAAAAATCTTTAGTTACTGCCAAGTCTCCTGGTTTGAAATTACCATAAGCTTGATCTTTGTAGATTTTTAGTTTAGTTGCATAATTTTCTATTGTAACCATAGTATCATTACCAGCTCTATCTTTGAATACTAATACTGCTCTTGAATCTGCAAATACATCAATTGGTGTTAATGACCAATTAGCAGTAACAGTTTCTCCAGAAATAATTTCACCAACTTTAAAGATGTAGTTGTAAGATGAATCTGGATCTTCAATCATATAAACATCAGATAAATTAGATCTTGTTGCTTCATCATCTGGTTTATCTGTAACAGTTGCTGTTGATGAAACACCTACACTACCATCACAATCTTTTATATATATTGGTAATGGTTTTACCGAATCTTTTATTTCCAAAGCTGCAAGTGCTGTTGAAGTAGGAAAACCATAAGAATCGTAAGAGTCAAAACCATAAGAGTAACAACCGAACTTGTATCCTTTTGCACTTCTTACTCTAAAAACTCCATTACCAGGTACAATAATATTTTTCATACCATAAAACATTCTTTGTGTTGTATCACCATCTCTAAAAATTGGAACATTTTTGTTATAAGGAATTTCTGCACCATCCATACCTTGCAGTTTTTTATAAACCCAAATTGATCCGTTCCAAGTACCAAACTCCAAATCGTCTGGCATAAAACCAAATTTATTCATTTCAAAAACAATATTCATAAAATTGTTACCAATTTTAGCTCCACCTGCTGCATTTACTGCTGCAAACATTATATCACTTTGAAATTGTTCTACTGGTGTTAAAACCATTTGAAAAGGGTCTGTATTTACTTGTACTGGATCATCTGTTGTTCCAGGATTATAGTACATAATAGAAAATGGTTTGTCAGCTGTATAAATTACTGGAAATGGAGAGCGAGGATCACTCATTGGTGTTGCTCTTTCTTCAATATAGCCAGAACCAATTTGTCCACCACTTGTTTTAATATTTGTTAAAAAGTTTCCTTCTCTATAAACTTTTGTATTTGGATATTTTGCAAATATTCTAATCAATCCCGGTTTTTTTCTATTCATACAAACAGGTACTAAAATCGCTTTACCCCATGTTTCAGTAGGTAATTCCATTTCGCCATTATAATCGCAAGCATAAACATCAGTAGGAATATTAGCACAGTGAATACCAGAGGTTACTGCTACTGGTTTATTAGCTAAAATTTTAGAACCTGCAATATCCATTAGAGATTGCTTAGCACCAACAACATAAACATCACCTTTTTGAAGATTAAAGTTTACTGATTTACCAATTGTTAAAATACCTTTTGTTTCAGTTTCAACTTGCGATACTCCATCACCACCTAGGGTGTAAGTTACTTTCGTATTATCATAAGCTGCAGTTACCAATGTCCAAGCAATTAGTCCGCTCCAAAATGAAGAAGTATATGGACCAGCAATATATTCCTTACCTAAACCATTAGTTGGTAAAGCTAAAAAACCATCTGTAGTGTACATAAATCTAACTATTACATATACTACCATTGGATTATCTGAATAAACGTGAATACCTCTACCAATGTATGTTCGTGCCGGTGGTGTTGCTTCCCCAAAATCATGCATAAAAGGCTGACCGATACCTGGATTTAAATCAAATACTGTCAAGCCACCTGCTGCTACTTTCGTTGTTTTGAAATAGCCCGGTCCATCAATTGCACATGATATTTTGTTTTTACCAGGACTTACACAAAATACTCTAATAAAATTTGCACCTGTTACTTCTTCGTAACATGGTGGAATTGCAAACCAATAATCTCTACCAGAACTGGTAGCTCCTGCCATTAAAGGCATCTTCCTTGCTATTTCATCTTCATCAAACTTTTCGCCTGCTTTCAAACTCATTGATAGAGCTCCAACAAAAAGTAGAGTGATTAATAGAAACTTTTGTAAAAACTTTGTCATACTTTGTACTCCGGATAGTTTTATAATAATATTTTAATAAATTTCATTTTCAATATTTATAAATTATTTAATTTTTTGTTAACAAAAAACAAATATTTTCTTTTTTTGTAAATATCTTTAAACTTATTAACAATTAATTGTGGATTTTGTTACACACTTTTTGAAAATAATTTAAAATTTATTGAATATTTATTTTTTTTGCAAACTATTTTCAAATAGAATATTCCTAATTACGTAAATTTGTAAGCTAATAATCAAACAAAACAAAAATGAATCCAAGAAGATTAATAATTATACTTGCCTCTACTACTATTTTTACTTTTGCGGCAGTAAGTACTTTAGTTTATTTTACAGTAAAGGGTAATTTGCCTTCACTAGAGCAATTAGAAAATCCACCTGTTAACCAAGCTACCCAAATTCTTAGTGAAAATGGTGATTTGCTAGATCACTTTTTTATTGAAAAAAGAGTGAATCTAAGCTTTAATCAAATTCCAAAAGATTTTATTAATGCATTAGTTGCTACCGAAGATAGAAAATTCTATAGTCATTGGGGAGTAGATATTGATAGAATTATTAAGGCTGGTCTAAAAAATATAGCGGCTAGACACGCTAAAGAAGGTGCTTCCACTCTTACTCAACAGCTTGCAAGAAATTTATTTCTTGACCAATCTCCTACTTTTGGTAGAAAAATTAAAGAAGCAGCAACTGCTGTACAAATCGAAGATACTTATACCAAAGAAGAAATTTTAGAAATGTATGCAAATACTGTTGGATTTGGCAGAGGTGCTTATGGGATTAATGTTGCTGCAAAAACTTATTTTAACAAAAAAGCAAATGAAATGTCACTTGCTGAATGTGCTTTTTTAGTTGGCTTACTAAAAGCACCATCAAGATATGATGCTAGAGCAAATTATGATAGAGCATTAAATAGAAGAAATTTAGTTTTGAACTTAATGTCTGATCAGGGGTTCATAACAAAAGAACAATTTTGGGGAGCCTCTGAAGAACCAATCAATATTAACTTAGGTAAAAGAAAAAGAGTTGATGCTGATATTGCACCTCATTTTGTTGAAAATATTAGACAACAATTAAATAATGATTCCAAATTAGAACAATATGATTTGTATAGAGATGGATTAATTATAAATACTACACTTAATTCTACAATTCAAAAATATGCAAATGAATCAATTGAACAACATTTAAAAGAGTTTCAAAAAACTTTTGATGCATCTTGGAAATGGAGTAATAATCAAAAATTATTAAACTCTGTAATTGCTGATGGAATTCGAAAAAATAACGAATACAAATCTGCTTCAAAAGAAAACAAACCTGATATTGAAGCTAAATTACGTAAAAATTTAAAATTCATTGATTCAGTTAAAAATGTTGCCTCAACTATTCAAGTTGGTTTGATTGCTTTAGATGCTCATACTGGTGCCATAATTGCAATGGTTGGGGCTTCTCCAAAATTTATGGATGAAAATCCTGAGTACAAATATTCCCTTAACCATACTACACAAATCAGAAGGCAACCTGGTTCGTCATTTAAACCATTTGTTTATGCCATGGCATTAAAGCAAGGTATGAAACCTGAAGATATGATTGAATGTGGTCCTTATTCATACAGAGATCCCGGTTCTGGACTTATTTGGTCGCCAAGTGTAACCGAGGATGATTGTCAAGATGCTGGCTCTAGACTGCCACTTAGTGAAGCTTTGAGAAAGTCTATTAATTCTGTTGCTGCAAGATTAATCACCCAAGTTACTAACCCTACTGATGTAAAAAACTTAATAGAACAAGCTGGTGTAAAGTCCAAATTGCTTGCTGTTCCTGCTTTAGCTTTAGGTGCAGGTGGAGAGGTTAGTCCATTGGAATTAACTTCTGCATATAGTATTTTTGCAAATGAAGGTATTCACGTTGAACCATATTTGATAAAATCTATTTTAGACAAAAATGGGAATACTATTTTTGAAAGAAGAGGTGGAAATGTTACTACTGAAGTTTTGGATAAAGAAATTGCTAAAACTATGACTAAAATGCTTAGGCAAGTTGTTGATGCTGGTACTGCTGCTAGAATTAGACAGGTATTTAAAGGTATAGAAGCTGCTGGTAAAACTGGTACTACCAACGACAATGCAGATGCTTGGTTTGTAGGATATACACCTCAATTAATTTGTGGAATATGGGTAGGTTTTGATGATCAAAGAATTAATTTTGATGTGATTGGTAGGCAAGGACAAGGTGGTAGAGCGGCTGCTCCTATTTGGGCTTTGCTAATGAACAAAATCTATAATGACCCAAACCTACCATATAAACAAAAAACATTTGGATATGATGTTGTTGATTCATTGAATTTGAACGAATCGCTTATAGCTCCTCAAGTGCAAGCTACTCAGACCAAAGCTCCTACTAACCAAAGAGCTGAAATTACTACAACCAAAAAAAATGAGCCAAAGCCAGAAGCAAAAAAAGAAAACCCAGTTACTACACAAGGCAATAGCACTTTACCAAAGTTACCTAAGAAATGAACCGAAAATGAGTAATAAAAATGATTAATGTAGAAGTTCAGCAAATAAAATCAAAATAGCGTCTTTTAGACCACTTAGAAGTATTCACATCTATTCGATAAATACTGAATTTTTAACAAATAAAGACTAAATGTTTAATAGAATAGAACTAAAAAAAGACTTTATATATAATTTGATACACCCAATGGAAAAATAAAAATAAAGATGATTAAAAGCGAAATAATTTTATATCAAAACCAAGATGGCTCTATAAAATTAGATGTACATCTTGAAGAAGAAACTGTTTGGCTTAATCAAGCTCAAATTGCTGAATTATTTGGTAAAAGTCGAACAACTATTACAGAACACATAAAAAACATTTTTTCAGAAGGTGAATTGATTGAAATTTTGGTATGTCGGAATTTCCGACACACCATTCAACATGGTGCTATTAATGATAAAACACAAAGCAAAGAAGTAAAATACTATAACCTTGATGTTATCATTTCAGTTGGCTATAGAGTTAAATCTTTACAAGGAACTCAATTTAGAATTTGGGCTACTCAACGTTTAAAAGATTATATAGTAAAAGGCTTTGCATTAAATGACGACAGGTTTAAGTCTGGTAATTCTATGAATTACTTTAATGAACTTCAAAACCGAATTCGTGAAATACGTTTATCTGAACGTTTTTTTTATCAAAAGATTAAAGATATTTACATCACAAGTATTGATTATAACCCAAAAGATGAAAAAACAATTGAGTTTTTCAAAATTGTTCAGAACAAACTATTATGGGCTATTAGTCAGCAAACAGCAGCAGAATTAGTTTATCGTAGAGTAGATGCAAGTTTGCCCTTGCTTGGTATGCTATCAATTGATAAATCAAATACAGATAAAATTAATATTAAAGATGTCAGTATTGCTAAAAATTATTTAAATGAAGATGAAATTAAGTTGTTAGGACTTTTGGTTGAGCAATATTTAGCTTTTGCTGAAACTATGGCTCAACAACAAACACCAATGTATATGAAAGACTGGATAAACAGGTTAGATAGTATTTTACAACTAAATGGTAGAGAATTATTAAATCATGCCGGAAAAATAAGTCATGAATCTGCTCTTGATAAATCCAAAGAAGAGTATGAGAAATATAAATTTGCTCAAAATGAATTGGAAAAAGAGCATAGTTTAAAAGAAATTGAAGCTGATATTAATATGTTAAAAATAATTAATTAGAACTTTTTACTAATTTGTACAATGTTATTCAAATTTCCTGTTAGACCAAATTCAAAACATACTATTTATTCAAACGAATTAATAAAAGCCTACCTTACAAACAAAAATATTTAGATATTAGGTTTTTGATTCTGACAATTAGTAAGCCAAAGCTAGAAGCAAAAAAAAGAAAACCAAGTTACCTAAGAAATGATGTTTCATTAATAATTATCTAAATTTAATTTTACCTCTTTACAACTAATTTCTTTACATAATTTTTACTACCTAAATTTAGTACTATAAAGTATATTCCTTCTGTAAGATTTGCTGTATCAAAATCATATCTATACATTCCTATTTCTTCCAATTTATTATCAATAATTGTAGAAACTTTTTGACCAAAAATATCAATTATTTCCAAACTTACATTTGTTTCACTTTCATTAAAATATTCAAGCATTATATGATTTGCAGATGGATTTGGAAAAGTATTAAACTTTTCATTTCTTGATTTTTGGATTTTTTCTTCAATTCCAGAAGCAATCTGATTTTTACAAGGCAGATTCCAATTTGCAAAAAATGTTTCATAAGCTGAATTCAAAGTATCGGCATCTCCGTATAACTTATAACTCCATCTGAAAAAATTAGTTCTTTGAATTTTTACGTTTTCATTATTAGTTGCATTTGAGTAAGTAATATATGGTGCAGCAACTAAATCTTTTACAGCAAAATCAACAGAATGAATATAATCTGGTGGGTTTACATAGTAGTTATATATATCTGTAAATGGTGGGTTTATCTCTGTTGTAAAAATATTACCCATTAGTTTATTAATATATCTATACCCTGCCCAATATGGAATATCTCCAGTTTCGTCAATTGTATAAATTCTACCTAACTTTATACCTTTTGCTGCATATTTTGACAATGAGAAAGTGTCAAGTGTATTTTGAACATTCTTAATAAGCAAAGTATCATAAAGTCCTTTATGTAAATCTTGGCTTAATTTTGTCTCAATTTTAATCCAATCTATTGCAATTGAAGTTGTATCTAAATAAACTACTTCTATATTTAAGCTGTCGATGGGACTATAAGCATCTCCTGTAACACCCGGCTTAAAATGTGGATTTACATCAACACCATTGCAAATAAATTTAGCAGAAATAGTAATATCTCTATCACTTCCATTTGGAAGCATATTTTTTGTAATATATAAAGTATTTGTAGGGTAAACACTTTGCAAATTTTGATATTTACCTCTATTATAAGTTTGTATTATAGTATCATTTGCTGTTGGGCTTGGTAATTCACTAAATTTAATATATCCACTTGAGCTATCAAGTGTAACATAAGGCATCCTAATTGCAAGAACTTTTGTAGTATCTTGTACACCACTTGCATAAAGCCTCCGTAAGTTAATTGTAAAATACATTTCATAACAATTATAATCTCGATAATATACTCTTGGACTAGCATGAGGAATAGTATCCAAATCACTTGACTTTATATACTCAAATTGATTACATACCCAAGGTTTTGATAAAACAGTATCTCCTATACTTGCATAAGTAGGCATAACAACTAACCTATTATAATTTTCATTCGTCGAATTTGTATCAATATATCCTTTATAAGATTTAAACCCAAATATTGCATTTGAGCTGTCATTTGGTCTTGTATTTTTTCCAATATTATCGATTATTAAAGTAGGCTCATATTTAATACTTCTGCCATATAAAGGACTAAAAACTGCCCAATTAAACCAATTACTTATGCTTGGAACATTTACTAATAAATTTATATTTTCAGCCAAATCAGCAGTATCTGCTTTTATACCAGCACCTATATTTACATGACCTTGATTCATATCAAGAGCTTTAGTCATTGATTTTCCAGAACACCAGTGCCAGCCTAATAAGAAGTTGTCTTGCTTAAAATCTGCACTATCTGCACTTAGATATTTTGATGTTCCATTTACATTAAATTGATGTTGTGCAGGTTCAGTATTTTGTGAGTATATGCTAAAATAATTTAGAATAAATATAATTAAAAGTAATTTTTTCATTATTTACTCACAATTATTTTAGTAGAAAGATTTACATTTTTCCCTGTTACTTTGCAAACATAAACTCCATTTGGAATTAATTGAGTATTCCAATAATAAATATGTTCTCCAACTTCTAAGTTACCAGAGAATAAATTGTTAATCAATTTTCCAGTATTATCAAAAATTGAAATATTGAAATAATTAGGAGTTGAATTTTTAAGAGTAATTAATGAGTTCCCATTTATTGGATTGGGACTTATTGTTATGGTATTTGTTAAATTAGAAATATCTTTTACTTCAGTTAAGGCATTATTAAAATTATATAGGGTTAATAACCAAGCAGTTGCACCTGCAATATATTTTTTATTTTTATCCATCTCTAAAGCGTTTCCACCATCAGGTAAAATATCTGACTTAGTAAAGGTATAGATTAATTTTTCAGCATCAATATTAAATACTCTAATGGTCCCGCCACCCAAAATTATATATTTTACATCTTCAGAAATACAAATTTGTTTTAAAGCCCCACTTAATTTAGGTATTATTTTTATTTTCTTAAAGTCTTTAGTATCAAATATTCTTACTTGCCCTCCAAACGCTGAACATAAATAGCTATTATCTGATGAAAATTTAATTGAACTAATATTGAGCGTATCAGTTTCAATTTCTTTAACAACTTTAAAAGTATTTTCATCCCAAAGTAATAATTTTTTTGTTTTATCTTTGGACATAAATATTCCATTTTCCCAATCAGTAACAAAATACTTCCCATCAGAAGATGCAGCTACATGGTTCATAGCACCGGGGTAATCAATGTATTCATCTACTTCCATAGTTTCAGTATTTATCTTCATCAAACTATAATTTGGATTATTAAATGAATTACCAGGGGCACCAACGCTTAATATAAATTTATTATCAGCAGTTAAGGTTAAATCATGATATTGATAACCAATATATTTCAAATTTTTTAATGAATCTAATATTTGAAATGTTGTTGCATCTAATTTTTTATATTTGGAAGTATATATGAACTTATTATCACTCGACATAACTTTAAAACCACCTACTCCTGAAATGGTTCTAATACTATCACCTGTTAAAGAGTTTATTATCCAAACACGGTTATAAATTGTTTCCACTCCATTAATACTACCAATATACATAGTAGAAACATAAACTTGAGAGCCATCTTGTGAAAACATAACCCCAACTACCTCTTCGGGCCAAATATTCTTTGTCCAAACAGTATCAGGCAAATCCTCTTTTTGGTTTGGTGTTGGCTCATCGACTTGTGCAAAGAGAGAAAAGTTGCAAATTACAAACGCAACAAAAACAAAAAACTTCTTCATAAATGCTCCTAAAAAATAAAATTCTATGTTTTCTATGGCTTTAAAATTGGTGGTTTTAATGAAAGAACAGAAACAAAAACTATATGTACTACTTAAAAATTTACTTTATATTTTTTCCGATTTTATTATATTATTGGCTATTTGATTATCTGAAATTAAGTAAATAAAATCAAAGCACAAAATGAAATCTGCAAATACTCGTCTTTAGTTACTGTTTTGTCTCTTTGCTCTTTGATATTAAATTATCATTAGAAAAACAAAATCTACAAAATATGAACATTTGTTAATAAAACTTTCTCAAAAAAGGCTTTTTTTGTGCAATTTGTGCAAAAATAGGGCTTAACTTATTGAAATATAATGAGATAAGCTACTGCAAAACGTAAGTTGTTGATATATAGATAGTTAATGTTATTTCTTCATTGATTTTGATTTTTTGCACCAAACTACCTCAAGCAAGAAGCTTTTTGAGTAAACCAAGGGTAAATTTCATAAATTAATCTTCCAGATTTTATAGCCATATCTGTAGATAAATTACTTTTTACTTCATCTTCATTTTTACAGTTAAATATAAATATACCAATTATATCTCTTTTGGCGGCTATTGGTCCAGCCATATCTAACAACTTTGCCTCATAAAGTCTATTTATGTTCGCAATATGAGCTTTTTGGATGTTTGCAGCCTCTAGGCTATCTTGATTTCTATTTGGTCCAGCTTTTAGCAATACCAAGTAATAAACTTTCATATTACTCATGTCTGGTATAGAATCATTTTTTACTTTTTGACCAAACAATTCTTGAGTCAATGCAAAAATTACAATTATCAATACAATCTTTATCATAAGTTACTCGTATTATAAATTTTAGAATTATCAAAATTAAATACATATTACTTAAAATGCAATCAAAATATTTATTTCAAGATATTGTTCCAAAATTAGAATTAAGACTGCAATCAGATTTGCCTGGATTTGAATCTCATTTAAAAATGGCTCCTATATTTAAAGGAACAAAATTCAGGAATTTCAATCCTACTGCTGATGCTAGAAATAGTGCTGTTTTAATTTTACTAATGCCTTTGGAAAATAGCTTTGAAATATTATTTACTTTAAGAAGCGAAAAATTAAATAGTCATAGTGGTCAAATTTCATTTCCAGGTGGTAGGCAAGACAAAGGCGAAAGTTTTGTAGAAACTGCACTCCGAGAAACTAAAGAAGAAGTAGGTATTCATCCTGATAAGATTAAAGTATTAGGCAGTCTTTCACAATTATTTGTGCCACCATCCAATTCTGTAATTACACCTATAGTTGGAATTGCTGATAAAATCGATAATTATACTTTAAGTGAAAATGAAGTACAAGAAGTTTTTACAGTCGATTACAATAAATTTGTTACCGATGATTTTTTTGCAAAAGAAATTAGAAATATGAATGGATTAGATGTTGAAGTTCCATATTGGAATGTTCATTCAAAAACAAAATTATGGGGAGCCACTGCTATTATTTTGCAGGAATTCATTGATATAATTGAAGAATTAGTATAAATATTTTACAAAAAAAAAGAATCCAAAATTAATTGAATTCTTCTTTTTATTTAATTCTAAATCGTAAATTCTAAACTCCAGTACTACCAAAGCCTCCAGTACCTCTATCTGTATCACTTAATGTTTCTTTTTCATTCCAAGTAATATGCTCATACTTAGCAATTACAAGTTGTGCAATTCTATCACCAGACTTTACAACAAAAGTATCCTTCCCAAAATTTGCTAAGATTACTTTTATCTCTCCTCTATAATCAGAATCAATAGTACCGGGTGAATTCAAACAAAATAGTCCACTCTTGGCTGCTAGCCCACTGCGAGAACGAACTTGACATTCATATCCAGATTGCAATGCAATTGATAAATTAGTAGGTATCATAGCCACCTTCCCAGCCGAAATTGCAATTTCTTCATCCATTGCAGCATACACCACTAAACTTACCACCTTTCTTAATACCGCCACTTCTTCTTGGTCTAGAATCGCCCTCTGGCTTTTCGAATTTTTTAGCTCTACTCTCTCTATCAGATGAGTCCCATCTCTTTTTCTTATCATCAGATCCAGAAGCAGTCCTATCTGTACCGGGAGTATATTCCCTCTTAGGTCCATCTACTCTTGTCGAAGAGTAAATTCTCTTTGGTCTGTCTTCACTACTACGTGGAGTATATTCTCGCTTTGGTCTATCTTCACTACTGCGTGGTGTATATTCTCGCTTTGGTCTATCTTCACTACTGCGTGATGAATATTCTCGCTTAGGTCTATCTTCACTACTGCGTGATGAATATTCTCGCTTAGGTCTATCTTCACTACTGCGTGATGAATATTCTCGCTTAGGTCTATCTTCACTACTGCGTGGTGTATATTCTCGCTTAGGTCTATCTTCACTACTGCGTGGTGTATATTCTCGCTTAGGTCTGTCTTCACTACTAGAACTATAAGCTCTTTTTGGTCTTTCACCATCACCTATACTTTCTCTTCTTGGAGGTCTATCTCCAGCGTCCATATCTCCATCAGGTCTTGGTGGTCTTTCTTCTCTACCAAATCCTCTAAATCTATCTTTCTTAAAATCGCCTTCTTTTCTTTTTTTGTCTTTTCCGCCTCTATATCCAAACTCTTTATCATCATTGTCATCAATAGTTCTAGTAGGTTTAAATTTATTTCTATCTTCTCTAAATGGAACCACAGCAACTGGTACATTATTCTCTCTACCTTCAAAACAAATCACAACCTCAGCACGCACCGATAATGTTTCAAATTTCTTCTTTAGTTCTTCAAAAGTACCATAATGATGTGTTTCAAATAGTGTTGTCAAATTCATACCAATATAAGCTCTACGTTCTGGCATTACTTCGCAAGCTGCATCAAGAAATGGGCGAAGTCTGTAAGGAGTTTCCAAAAGTACAACTGTATGTGGCTGTCTTTCCAATGCTTTTAATGCTTCTATTCTTAGCTCAGTTTTTTGAGATACAAATCCTGCATAATAGAATTTGTCAATTGGCAAACCGCTACGTACTAAGGCAGCCATAATTGATGTTACTCCGGGAGCAACTTCAATTTCAATTCCAGCAGCAAGTGCTGCACTTACCAAATTTGCACCCGGATCTGCAAATACAGGAGTTCCACAATCAGAAATCAATCCAATTCTAGTTCCTTCTTTCATCTTTTTTATATATTCAGCTACACGTTGGGTTTCATTTTGTTCATTTAGATTATCTAAATCTTTGCGTATATTATGTGTTTTTAATAGCTGTGCCCCAACTCTAAACTCTTCACAAACAATTAAGTCCGATAATTTTAGTAGTCTTATTGCTCTTTGAGTAATATCTTCTTCGTTTCCAATTGGGGTAGATATAATATAAAGTTTACCAACTTTTGGCTCTTCTATTTCTATCTTTTTACGCATAGAAAGATCTTCATTTTCAAATTTTCTCATTTATTCTTATAGATTTGTTAAAATAATTTTTACAAACATACCTATAAATGCCCTATTTTCATAGTAACATTATGATATTAAAGAAAATAGATTGTAAATAGCAGAATTAAACTTAAGTATATAACTTTGATATGCAGATAATTTTATATAAATACTCATATTATCATCTTCATCAAACAAAAAAATAGGCACTTTTTTAGACAGCATTCAATTCAAAGTTCCGTAGGAACGACCAGATTGTAGTAAATAAAACAAATATTATATTATTAATTCCCTAGATGTAACATTGGAGCTCCTTTGGTGCTTAAAAGAAATTAATTTGCTACAAATATTGAACTCCTTTGGAGTTCTAAAAGAATATAAAATAAAATTAGATAAAAAGTGATTTGTAATATTACTCATTTACAATACACGAATTAGGTATCATATAACCTTCTACAATTTGGTTATTTGTAAAAAACCAAAGGCGTCCTTCAGCAGAATCAATTCTACTATGGCTACCAAAAGCAATTGTAAACTTATCACTTTGCGAATGTGGTAAATACCAGTATCCATAGCCCCAATTATATCCTATTTTTTTGTCTCTCTCTCTTTCTATTGAGTCACACGTTGGTTTGTGGAACATTTACCATAAGTCAATTTGATAAATTTTGTTGATCTTAATTTTACTTCGCTCTAAATTATCATATAATTTGTTTTTATAGTACATTATATAAATTGTATCTTTAAACTGATTGATAGCCTGAATACTCTCATAGCAATATTCATTTGAAGTATCTTCTAATACTTGTGAATTCCCTAAAAGTATTATATTTGTGTCAATAACTCTAATTTTCATTTTATAAATATTATCATTTGGCTTAATCAAATTTTGATTTGAGTTTAATTCAAATGAAACTAAAAACAAAATAATATATAATATGCAATTAATTTTCACTTTTTTATCCAATACTTTTATAAATTTAGATAATGATTGATTGTAAATAAATTAGCAAAATTAATAAAACCTAAACTTACTTAGGAGCTTTACCTACTTTAGAGCATTACCGAATTAATTATTTTTTTTACGACGAACAGGTTTTATAATTTCCATTTTGCAATAATAAACTTCTTTTACAGTACACATTAAATCTTCTCTTATACAATTTTTTTGAAGTTCAATGTTAGCTGCAGTATTTGGGTAAATTATTGTTTTGTATCGTTCATCCCAATTGAATGGAGTTAACTTTACCTTACTCCCAGCTTTAATTTGACCTTTAAAGTTAGCATCAACAAAACCTAAAGTATCATTTTCATTTGTAATAGCAATTAAAAAACTTGACCAAAAAACCATATCATAATGCAAAACAGGTGCAAACATTAATACTTTAGCTTCTTTCTCTTCTAATAAGTCTTTGTAAACCCATTGTTTCTTACACTCAGATGCAATTGATGATTTTATCTTTGCATTATGCTTGCTCTTATGTTTGCTTTGTTGTACGTCAGGCTTTGTCTCAGCAAAGCATGCAATTACAAATAAGAAAGAAAGTATTGTATTTAAAGCTTTATTTTTCATAACTATCTACTTTTTATCTACAGGTTTGTGAGATTCTTTATCTGGATATCCTTCATATAAATGATAATCTTTTTTATCTTTATCCTTAACGATTAAATTGCGAAGAAATTCAATATTTACATCTTTGATTGAAGTAACTTTAATTTTTGGTTCCGTTCTAAGATTTATAACTGATGTAGGATCAAAATAATATTGTCTTTTGTCCATTATACGGAAGGAATTTTTCATATTGGTTACTCCCTCCCCGATTTTAACTTGTTAAAATCTTTGGTGGAGGGTTGGGGTGGGGTTCTTAGCGTATTTCCAGCTAAGAAAAACACATCTAATAATATATTTGTTTTAGTTTTCATTTATAACTTAAATTCAATTTCATTCTTGCAATTTAACAACTTTTTGTGGTAAAACAGCATTTTTTTTAAGAACCCACCTCATTCCTGCCCCAAGGGGAGGAAGTAACCAACTTCTGAGTTAAGTTTATTCAATATAATAATTTATTTCGTTTTTCGTGTAATTGTAAAAAGAAAATAGTAAAAATAAATTGAATAAACAAAAAGTATATATAGAGACTAGTGTAATAAGCTATTTGACTTCAAGACCAAGTAGAGATATAATAGTTTCAAGCCACCAACAAATTACAAACCAATGGTGGAAGAAGTCTAAAAGTAAATTTAATAATTATATCTCAGAATTTGTAATTGATGAAATATCAAAAGGAGATAAATCTGCTTCAGAAATTAGACTTGCTTCAGTAAAAAATATTCAATTGCTTGAATATGATGATGATATTGTTGAAATTGCAATTAATTATGCTAATTTATTATCAATTCCAGAAAAAGCTAGACTTGATGCATTTCATTTAGCTATTTCTGTATATTATGAAATAGACTTTTTACTTTCTTGGAATTGCAAACATATTGCAAATGCTGTGGTTATGAGTAAATTAAGAGATTATAATAAAACTAAAAATTTATTTACACCGATATTATGTACACCATTAGAATTATTAGAGGTTTAATATGTTCAAAGATAAAATAGTAGATGAAGTTAGGAAAAATCGTGAAAAGATTTTTGCAGATTTTGATTATGATATGAAAAAATATTCCAAATATATTATTGAAATGCAAAAAAATGAGACTAGACATTTGGTAAATAAAGATTCAATTACTTAAATACTATAATCACACACACTTTTCTCATCTACTACAAAGCTATTACCACTTGGTGTCTTCATATCTCCTATAGCTACACGCACACTTCCTAAGTGGTCTTTAAGATTGTCCCAAACTGCTTTCGGCACTTCGGGAGCCCTTTCTTATTGTTTTTGTCAATACCATTTGAAAATGTATTAAGGAGTATTTAAAGAAAATAAGATCAAATAACTTTGTTGAAATCATCTATACTTATATCTGCTTGTTCTAATATAACTTTTAATGTTATTTTTTTTATAGGATTATGAACTGGAATTGTAATTTTATAAGTTTTATTTATACTAAGTTTATGTAGTCTAATGTGGCTTACTTTTGTCTAACTACCACAAAACCAAGTCTTTGAAGCCCATTAATGACTTCTTTATATGATAATAATGGAATTGGAGTCATATTGAAATTTCATCATAAATTCTATTATTTATTTGAATCATTTCATCTTCAATCGGCTCAAGGTATAGTTCTATTGCTTCCTTTATGTTTAAAAGAGCTTCATCTCTTGAGTCACCTTGACTTATACACCCCTGCAAAGAAGGAACATAAACCACGAAACCACCCTCTTCAGCTTTTTCTAAAACTACTTTAATATTCATTTTTAATCTCTAATTATTTTATTTGAAGTCGTTTCATTTTAAATATTATTTTACTTGACTTAGTTCAAACAACTTCAGAAGACAAATTGCTCTTACAATTTTCCAAGGGGAGGAAGTAACCAACTTCTGAAAATCTTCCTTGTTGTTCATTACCGTATATATGCCATTCATAGAGTTTGGGCATTTTGGAAATGTTTGCTATATTTGAGTTAGGTTTATTCAATATAATAATTTATTTCGTTTTTCGTGTATTTGTAAAATATCAAAATCACAGAAATTAAATGCAAGAAAAAACACTAACTTATGAGCAATTAATCAATCTTTTTAGTGAATTAAGAGATTCTCAAGCTAAAACTGATGCTCAATTAAAAGAATCACAAGCTAAAACTGATGCTCAATTAGCCAAAACTGATGCTCAATTAGCTGAAACGAATAGATATATCAAAGAATTAGGAATTCAAATAGGTGGAGTAAATAGAAGTTTTGGAAAATTTACTGAAGAATTATTTATGAGCTCACTTGAAATAATGATGAAATCAAACTTTGGTATTCAATCATTTGATCCAAATCCTTCACGTAAGTTAGAATCTGATAGTATTGAAATAGATGCTATGGGAATTATTAATGGCAGTATTAACAAAGTTTATATTGCTGAAATTAAATCTACTTATAGCAAAAAAGCAGTAAAGCAGTTAAGTAAAATAATGGCTAAATTCAACTCTTTTTATCCAGAATTAAGTGATAAAAAGAAATTTGGAATTATTGCTGTACCATTTTTGAAAGAAGAACAAATAAAAGAAATTTCAAATGCAGGATTTTATCCAGCTGTTTTCAAAAATGAAATGTTAGTTATTCAATCTCCTGATAATTTCAAAGCAAAAGCTTTTTAATTACTAATTGATTTCAAAGAACTTATACATATTTCAATCTTCTAAACTTACTCAGGAGCATTACCCAATTACCACATACTAAATGTAGTTTTATCGCCAATATTATACTCTGGGAAATTAATTTTTAATATTTCAATTAATTCAAGCGAATTTTTATGAATATACAATACTTCATTATCATGACCAACTTGAATTTCTATTAAAATAAATCCGCCTGCTAAATTCACAATGTTTAACTTTCTATATTTCCATTTATTCATTTTAAGTTCTTTTTGAAAATATTTTGTATATCTAAACCCTTTTATATTGAGTAATCCTTCTGAATTCAAAGAAACATGTGTTAAAGTATATCTATCTAATTTGAAATATCTTAATTCCAATAATATAAATAGAAATTCAAAAATCATAAAAACAATAAAGAATGAAATATTTGTAGTTAAAATTAAAAACACATTAATGCAGGTATAAATAATGAAACCATTGAAAATAATAAATATTAAAATATTTATAGTAAAATATAGTTTTATAAAAAAATTATATTTCTTTTTCTCATAATAATATAAGTTTTGATTGTAGGAATCTTCCATATTAAATAAAATTTTGTGAACAAATACTTTTACATTATTTTTTAGGTTTAACTTTTGGTATTAATGGTATCTCAATAGAATTTTTAGTTTCATTCACATTATTTATAGCACTTATTGTACTATTAACTTTTTGTAACATTAATGGAGCTTCTCTAATTTCTTTAATATCTTTTCTTAAATTTAATATATTCCCTATAATTTCGCCAATATTCCCAGCATTTTCAGTACCAAATTTTTCATCAATTTTATTTCCAATTGTTCTTCCAATCAATGGTGCGATACTAGTAGGAGAAGCAGGTTGGTTACGATTTATTGCATTTTGTGATGTTGAAAACAAATTATATACAAAGTCAATTGCCAAAATTGTAGTAGCAACTGGAGTTGCAACCGTTGCAGTAGCAACAATTGCAGTAAAAGTAATTGGAGCTGTAATACTTAATAATATTAAATCATTTCCTCGAGATTGTTGGTCTTTAAAATATTCTCCTGGTTTGCCTGGTATATCAAATAGACTACTATATGGTTTTCCTTTATACTCATACGAATTTACATCTGAATTTGGACCAAGATATTTGTGGTCGTCATAAATAGGTCTATAACCATTAGGACCACTAAAACATTTTGGATGTTCTACAACCTGAAAAGTCCCATTTGATTGTTCTTCAACTTTCCACATAAAGACTGTATGTTTTGATTTACCATCTTTATCAATAGAATTTATCGGACTATCACCTGCATACACATAAGAACTCTGAAATGCAAACTTATCTTTCAATTTATCAGGTGTAGGGAATCTTATTATTCTTGGATCAAATACTCTTTCACCAAAGTCCAAGCTATTACCAGTTCCTTTCAGCTCATTATCATTTTCTTTACCATTATATCCATACCTACTACTTCCACTGCTCCAGCTTCTGTCACATATAAGCATGCCATAAGGGTAATAGTCGTTTACTGCTTTCTCATCCACAACAAAAGGTGCTACCCCTCTCACAGCAGTAGGTATCTTCATATCTCCTATAGCTACTCTTACATTGCCTAAATGGTCTTTTAGTTCATATTGTTTTTTATCAAGTATTCTAAAGAAATTCTTATTTGTTACATCACTTGTCAAAACATCAAGGTAATACAAAGGTTCTGCATCTGGCTTTCTTACTGTAAATCTTCCTTGTTGTTCATTTCCGTATATGTGCCATTCAGATAGTTTTGGTTTCATATTGGCTTCTCCCTCCCCGATTTTAACTTGTTAAAATCTTTGGCGGAGGGCTGGGGTGGGGTTCTTAGCATATTACCAACTAAGCTAATCACTTCCAATAATATTTTATTTTTAACTTTCATTTATAACTTAAATTCAATTTCATTTGTTGCAATTTAACAACTTTTTGTGTAAAATCAGCATTTTTTTAAGAACCCCACCTCATTCCTGCCCCAAGGGGAGGAAGTAACCAACTTCTGAAATAAATTGCCATTATAATAATTTATTTCGTTTTTCGTGTATTTGTAAAATAACAAAATCACAGAAATTAAATGCAAGAAAAAACATTAACTTATGAGCAATTGATAAATCTTTTTCAAGAAGATAGAAAACAATTTCAAGAAATTAAAGAAGCTCAATTAAAAACTGATAAACAAATCAAAGAGCTAGGTATTCAAATCGGAGGTTTAGGTAATAGGTTTGGTCAATTTACTGAAGATTTGTTTTACAATTCTCTCTCTAAAATTATGAAAGAGAAATTTGGAGTTCAATTTTTTGAACCAAATAGATCGAGAGAAAAAGGTGATGCTTCAATAGAAATTGATGCCATGGGCATTGTTAATGGTAGTATAAATGCTGTATATTTAACTGAAATTAAATCAAAATATAACAAAAAAGCAATTGAACAACTTACTGTAATAATTAAAAAGTTTGATTCATTTTATCCAGAATTAAGTGATAAAAAGAAATTTGGAATAATTGCTGTGCCTCACTTAAATGAAAATCAAGCTAATGAAATACTTAAGGCTGGTTTTTACCCAGCAACATTAAAAAATGATTTGGTTGTGATAGATACTCCTAAAAATTTCAAACCTAAAGAGTTTTAGTAATTTTATTTAAATGAACTAAATCCAAATAATTATACATTTTAAAGAACTCGATGCAGATGATTTGGAGATCAAAAAGAAGCTTAAAAAAAATCGACGTAATTTGACAAAAAACGCACTTTGGAAAACTTATTTGGAAAATTTTTCCAAATTTTCTAAATGTACTCACATATACTCTAATTCCTTTTGAAAATATTTGTGATTCTAAAATCAATTTACCTCAGATCACTCTTTGGCATAAATCTTGTAAACTATATGATAAATTTACAAATTAAAAGTCAATGAACGGTAAACAATTACTTACAATAATATTACTTGCATCTTTATCAATTACATTGATATTTAGTATGCTTGCTGGTATTTATAAATATAAACCAGACTGGTTAGGTTATCCACCATTGCCTGGTGATACTGTAAAAGTGGTTAAAAAAGACACTGTCTATTTAGAGCCAACTGTACAAATTACTGAGAAGAGATTGGCTGAATTAAATAGAGATGTTGCACAAAAACAGATTTTTCAAACTGAAAAAGATTCGCTTTATGCAAAAAACAAAAGAATAGTTGATTCCCTTAATATTTACAAGAACAAAATTGCATTTTATTTAGATTCAATCTCAAGAGTTCAAAAAGTTTTAGGCAACACCAAAGGATTTGGAAACAATTTGCAAGACTCTATAAAAAAACTTGTTTCTAAATTTAAAGACGCTCAAGATAAGTTAAAGATAGCTGAACAAAGAGCAAGTGATCAAGAAAAGTTTATTTCAACTAAACAAGATACACTTGAGAAAAAAAGTTTTCAAGATTTTGCAAAGATATATAATAACGCTAATCCAAAAGATGTAGCGAAGATATTAGAACAATTAGATGAAAGAGATGCCGCTCACATTTTGAAGTTGATGTCAAAGAAAAAAGCTGGCAAGATTATTGAAAGTATGAAACCACAGAAGGCTGCTGCAATTCTTTTGCTAGGCGATTCTGAATAAAAAAATGGACAGGATGTCCCATAAATATATAATATGTGCAGGAAGCACCAAATATGATAGATTTAGCCAAAAATAAAGCTTCTCAATCAAAAGATGTTTTTGAAAGTTTAAATAAATTCAATAATATCCAAAAAGATACAGGAAGTAAAAACAAAGATGATTACTCGTTTTCCTCTTTAATTACGTTATCTGATAAGAACTTACAGAAGCTTAAAGGTAAATTTAAAGAAGAAAATGTTAGTATCAATTCGCCATTCGAAGAAGTTCCTTTTGAAAACTTCAAATCATTTATTAATGGTTTGCTTTCAGCTGGCGACTTAGATAATACAAACTTTGATACTGCTTTTAATACAAGTAATAATAGTACTCAATTTGGTTTTTTAGCAAACGATATGGCTAAAAATATTGACCAATTGGAGAATATTAAACAAAAAATTAGTGAATTTGGATCTGGTCAAATCATTTCATTTGATGATTTATCAATTGGAGATTTAAAAACTTTAGAAGCAAATAATATAACACTTAATTTGAAACCTAAGACAAATGGGTTAGAAAAAGCAGATTTAAATTTAGATAATCTTAATATTAAAGATTTACTTATTAAGTCAAATGAAGGAAATAATTTATTAAGCAAAGAAGATATAAACCTTCTAAAGAATGTTTCTGACAAACTTAATCTTTCTGAAAAACTTAGTATTAAAGATTTAATTGTAAAATCAAATGAATTAAGTGATTTAATCAGTAAAGAAGATATAAACTTTCTAAAAAAAGTATCTGACAAACTTAATCTTGAAGAATCAAACTTTGATGATTTAACATTGGACAGCTCTAAAATGGGTGATACTTTAATTTTGGAAAATCAAACTTTAGGATTAAACAATAATGTATCTTCAACAATAAATATTTTAGATAATTTGTCAAAAGTTGATTTTAATAAAATTGAAATTAACCTTACAAATTCAAACACTATATCAGATTTAAAAGGAAACAAAGTAACTTTATCTGACAAAACAATTAGTGCTATTGATAGTTTGGATGAATTTGTGAACGAAGAAACAGCAAGTAACAAATCTGTTGGATTTAATAATAGTAGTTCAGATAATAGCATCAAGCCAATTACAAATACTAAAACTAATAAACTTTCAGACATAGTAATGTTTAAAGATGCATATATTAAAATTGAAAAGAACACTAAGCACACAAATCAAGATATTCAACCTCAACAGATTTATACGAATGACGGTTTAAAACTTAACAACTTTTTGATTAATCAAAATGTTAAAATAAATGACAAAACAACAAGTGATAACAATTTTATTTTTAATGATACAGGCAATGAAATTGTTTCACAACATTTCGAATTACAAAAAGAAACAAATTTAGAAAATGATTCCAATGGCAAGAGTAATAACTTCTTTGACTTCTCTAAAAAGGAAACATTGGTTGAAGATAATATATTAAAAACTCAAGTAGATTTAGTAGGACAATCAAAATTTAAAACTGAGTTTTTCAAAGCAGAAATGAAAGAAATTCCTGCTCGCTCATTTTCAAATGTTAATCCTAATGAGATTAATGCTCCAATTTTGAAAACCATCAACGATATGCATGGTGATGGCTCAACAGTTGCAAATTTAATACTCAACCCAGCCAATCTTGGTATGATAAGAGTAGAAATAGCAATAAAAGATAATGTAGCTAAAATTAAAATTAATGCAGAAAGCGCTGATGTAGCAAAAACAATAGAAGCTCAACTTCCAGCATTAAAAGATAAATTAGCAGAAAGTGGTATTAAAACAGACAATTTAGATTTGAATTACAACAAAAAAGAAAGTGAAAGTAGTGATCACTTTGCACAAAATCAGCAAAATGCAAAACAAGAGGAAGGCGAAGTTAGGAAAAAATATTTAGAATTTATGAAGCGCTTAGGGGAATTAGAAAAAGGCTTTAGCGAAAAATTCGGATATGATCCTGAACCGTCGAAAATAAAAGTATGATTTTTTTAAACAAATTAATTTGGGGGGTAGCTATATGTCAAGTGTAGTGCCAAATAGTTTAGGGAGCATTGCAAATGCAACCACAGATTCAACCACTTCAACAGGAAGTGGTAAAAAAGCGCAAACAGCTCAAGAACAGAAGAATCAGTTCTTGATATTGCTTACGCAACAGTTGAAGTCACAAGATCCATTAAAACCTTATGACAATCAACAATTCGCTGCTCAATTAGCGCAGTTTTCTCAACTAGAGCAACTTTCGGGTATTCGTACTTTGCTAGAAACTCAAGGGCAATCGAATTTATCGTTATCTAATACGATAACAAATACAGCATTGCCAGGTATGCTTGGTAAAATTGCGAAAGCATATACTGAAAATATCAACTATGCTGGTGATGGTTCCAACCTTCAATTAGGTTTTTCAATTGATAAACCCGGAGAAGCTGGACTAATGTCGATTTATAATGGAGATGGTCAAGTAATTAGACATTTAAAAGTTGCTAAATCCGAATTAAGTTCCGGTGATCATAATGTTAATTGGGATGGTAAAGATGACTTTGGTAGAAATGTTCCAAAAGGTACATATACATATTTTACTGATTACCAAGACAAAAATGGTGATACTTTTAAAGGTAAAACTTTTAATTATGGTACTATAGAAGCAGTAAGATTTAAAAGTGATGGTACAATGCTTGTAATTGGAGGTTTAGAAGTACCTTTAGGCAATGTAACTGATATTTCAACTAGAAATTAATTGTTCTTATAAATTGAGAGGTAAATATGCCGGAAATTAATGGGCTAAGTGTTCCTTTTCTACCGGCAGGTGGAGCCTCAGGATTGCAACATCGTTCAGCTTTTATTAATCAAAATCGTCAAAGTACAAAATTTGGAGATTTATTTAATCAAGAGCTGAATAAGTTAAAATTCTCAGGTCATGCTCAAAGTAGAATTGATAGCAGAGATGTTTCTATATCACCACAAGATATGGTAAGATTGGAATCAGCTGTACTTAGAGCAAAAGAAAAGGGATCAAATGAATCGCTTGTACTCATGGATGAAAAAGCATTTATTGTCAATATCCCAAATAAAACTGTTGTTACAGTTTTTAACAGGCAAAATATGGAATCGAATGTTGTAACTAAAATAGATTCGGCTGTATTTGCGTAATTTAATTAACGGGTTGGACTCTTGTCTAGGATGGATAAGAGAGACCCAAGCATACTGAACGATTGATGTATGCTATTTTATAAATAACCTATTTCTTAATTAACCAAGGAAGGTTCAAAATGGGTCTTATTAGATCTCTTACAGTTGGTGCCAGCTCAATGATAGCTCACCAAAGAAAATTTGATGTAATTTCAAATAATTTGGCAAACGCTAGTACTATTGGATACAAATCCAATAGAGCAACATTTGTTGATCAGCTAAGTCAAACATATAGAACGGGTTCAACACCAAGTACAGATACCGAAAAAGGTAGTGGTGGTGTTGATCCTATGCAATTTGGGATGGGGGTAAAAATAGGTTCAGTGCAAATGAATATGAATCAAGGTATTATCGAAAATACAGATAGACCTTTGGATATGGCATTGAATGGGGATGGATTTTTTGTTTACAAACAAAACGGCGTGCAGAAATTCTCTCGAGCTGGAGCAGTTTCGAAAGATAAAGAGGGTTACTTAGTTGATGCCAATTCAGGTTCTTTTTTGCAAGGTTATAATGTTTTACCTGATGCAAATGGAAAACCTTCTAAAGGTAGTAACGATGAAATCAAACTAGATAGAAAAATTGCAAATTTGAGAATTGCTCCTAGTACAATATCTCATGCGAAACAAACCACAATTGTGTCTGTAAATGGTAATCTTGATTCTGGTACAAAAGAATCTGATGGTTTAAAACCTACTTCTATTCAAATATTTGATAATACTGGTATTGGTAGAAATATCGAAGTAAATTTTAAGAAAACCGCCAATATAAATGAATATGAGTTGAGCGCAAATCTTGATGGAAAGAGTTTACCTATATCAGAAACCATAATTACTTTCAATGCAGATGGAACTTTGAAATCTCCTTTTAATGTTAAAATAACTGCTGCAAATCTGAATACATCTGTTGGTGGTGGTAATGTGTTTGATGCTGTTACTCCACAAGATCTTACTATTATTTTAGGTAGTTCAAATAATTCGACAAGTGATAGTATAACTCAGTTTTCTGGTGCATCTTCAGCTTCTTTAAGTACTCAAGATGGTTACAAAGCTGGTACTCTTCAAAGTTACGAAGTTGACACTAAAGGTAAAGTATTAGGATCTTTTTCTAATGGTAGAACTGAAACTTTAGGTCAGGTTGTACTTGCAAGGTTTACGAATTCAGAAGCTTTACAGAAGCAAGGTAACAACTTTTATATTCCTTCGCCAGATAGTGGTATTCCAAACTTTGGTACAGCTACTGAAAATTTTGCTTCAACAACTGTAATTGGTAGGTCTTTAGAGCAGTCAAATGTTGATTTGACTGAACAATTTACTGATATGATTTCTACTCAAAGAGCTTTTGAAGCTGCTTCAAGAACTATTACTGTTAGTGATCAATTACTTACAGAAATTAATTCTATAAAGAGATAATTTAATTATATTATTTTCTTCTTACTCCTAAATAGGGCGATATTCTTTTTTAAGAAATCGCCTTTTTATGTTCAAAGTATATATTTTTTAGGTTAAATAAAAACACTTCTTTTTTATATTTTGATATAGAATTATATTTGTAATTATATAAATAACATTTTAGGATAAAAAATGAAAATAAAATTAAGTTTTATCTTCACACTTGCATTAGCACTTGTAATATTGTCTGCTTGTAATCAAGGACCCAAACCAATTGAAATCTCAAGCCTTGATAAAATTGTTGAGCCAAATTACAAATACGAAATTAGTATTCCTAGTAATTGGCAAAATTCAAAGAGTTCAAAAAGAGTAGCCTCTTTTTCTAACAAAGAAACGTCAGAAAGATTTAGAAAATATGATGCAACTGGATTTCCGGGAGCTAAAGTAGATTTAGAAATAGCAACTATTGACTCATCTGGTTTAGAAGGTTTGATAGCTAAAAAGAAAGCTTTCTCTGGCGAAGCTTATTCAGCACCTATACAAGTTACTATTGATGGGATTCAAGTAACAAAACTTGCTTATTCTTTCCCACTCGATGATGGTGATTTTGATGGTGAAATGTATGTTGGTACTAAGGACAATAAAACTGCTACTATTATTAACTTTGGGACTTTTGCTGGAACAAAAGATAAATATAAAGACAAATTTGCTGAAATAATTAAATCTATTAAACTTGCAATTACACCTGAAAAGAAAGAGGACGATGTAGTAATTAATAATATTGAAGCTACTCCAGCATCAAAAACATTAAAATCAACTTCTGGAACAGGATTTAGTGTTAGTATTCCTGATAATTTCAAAACTGAAGCAGGTGGTGCAAAAGCACTTTTCTCAAAAAGGTATATTGGTGAAAGAAGAGGTGATTGTTACTTACAAGTAGATGTAATAGATTCAAAAAAATCAAACAATCTTAAAAATATCGCCGATGGTACTAAAACTGCTGTTAAAGGTGGCGAGCTAAAAGAAACAAAATTTGGTGGACAAACTGCATATTTCTTTTCATACAATCCTGCCAAAGAAGTAAATGGCAGAATTTACTTTGCTTTAAAAAATGACAATCTTTATAGATTCACAATTAATTGGTTTAAAGGCGAAGAAGCAGATTATTTGCCTGTATTTGAAGAAGTAATTAAATCATTCAATATAAAATAAATTCTATCAAAAAACAGAAATTATAAAAGAGGCTTTCTAATTTAAAGAAAGTCTTTTTTATTTATTAGAATCTATTCAATAAATCTTTTAAGATATGATTACAAAAAAAAGACTTTTTCAATAATTTGAAAAAGTCTTTTTTTAAAACTCAAAATATGTAATAATTAACGTGAGTAGTATTCAACTACGAGTGGAATTTCTACAATTACAGGAACTTCTTCTTTCAAAGGTACATATAAAAATTTTGCTGTAAAATCTACTTTAGATACTTCAAGATAAGCAGGAGCATTAATAGCACGAACTGATTCTTGAATAACATCCATTTTTTGACTTTTAGTTTTAATAGAAATAACATCATTAACATTTACATGATATGATGGTACATTAACTCTTTTTCCATTTACTAATACGTGGTTATGTCCGACAAATTGACGAGCTGCATACAAAGTACGAGCAAAACCTGCACGATATACTAAAGCATCAAGACGTGATTCTAAAATTTGAATATACAAATCTCCAGTATTTCCTGTCATGTGAGCTGCTTTTTTGTAATAATTAGCCATTTGACGTTCAGAGATGTTGTATTGAAATCTCAAACGTTGTTTTTCTAATAATTGTTTACCATAGTCAGATAACTTGTTTCTTCTTTTAGAAGCACCATGTTGACCAGGAGGGTAATTTTTTTTACCCATAATCTTTTTCGCTTTTGGAGTCAAATTGAGTCCAAGTTTGCGGGAGATTTTTACTTTAGGACCGTTGTAATTCATTGTTCCTCAATAACAAATATATATATTTTAAATTCAATTCTAGTATTCGCAAAGAATAGGATTACAAATATAATGCAAATATTGTTTTCCACAAAAGTTTTATTGAAAATATTTAATATTTATTTCATTTTTCGTATTTTTCAAAATATAATTTCCATAAATACTAAAATTGTAATATATTATAATATTCATTTTTCTAAAATTAATTTAAGTTTTAATATTGTTAAATATGAAGAACAACAAGTTCAAATTATTATTTTTTTACGCTTTTGTAATTTCAGTCTTTTCTACTGGAACCTTTCTTGTTTTAAGGTTTGGAAAGATATTAGAGATTCATAAATTTAGTACTGAAGTAATTGGCAATACTCTTTCTTCCTTTAAAAGTGAATTAAATCCACATAATACTCTTACTGCCTTTGATATTTTTTATAATGATGTTTTCTTAAATTTACACAGTCCATTAACTATTCTGTTTTTGCAAATAATTTCAATAATTGTATTGTCAAGAATATTAGGATATCTTTGCAATAAGATAGGTCAACCTTCAGTAATTGGCGAAATTATAGCGGGAATAATATTAGGACCTTCTATTTTAGGTTACTACTTTCCTTCAATTTCATCTTATCTTTTTCCACTTAAGTCTCTAGCAAACCTACAATTTTTAAGTCAAATAGGTTTAATTTTATTCATGTTTGTAGTCGGAATGGAATTAGATTTAAAGCTGTTAAAAAATAGAGCTCAAGAAGCTGTAATAATTAGCCATTCAAGTATTGTAACTCCTTTTTTTATGGGTGTAACTTTATCATATTTTTTATATGATAAATTTGCTCCTATAAATGCATCTTTTATTGAGTTTGCATTATTTATTGGAACAGCTATGAGTATAACTGCTTTTCCAGTGCTTGCAAGAATAATTCAAGAAAAGGGACTTTCTAATACATATTTAGGAAGTATGGCTATTACTTGTGCTGCAGCCGATGATGTATCTGCTTGGTGCATTTTAGCTGCAGTAATTGCTATTATCAAAGCAGGTACTTTTTTAAACGCCTTCTTTAATATTGCAGCAATCACTTCGTTTGTTTTATTTATGATTTATTATTTTAAACCTTTAATTAGAAATCTTGGTTCTCTTTATATTGATAAGCCTCACAACAATAAAACAATTATGGCTTTTGTATTTGTTATTTTGCTTACTTCTTCTTTTGTAACAGAATCATTAGGACTTCAGGCTTTATTTGGAGCTTTTTTGGCTGGAGTTATTATGCCTGATAATCTACATTTTAAAAAATTGCTTATTAAGAAAGTTGAAGATATTAGTTTAGTGCTTCTTTTACCTTTATTTTTTGTTTTTACTGGGCTTAGAACTCAGATAGGATTAGTTTCAAGTGGCGAACTTTGGTTCTATGCTATTATAGTATTAATAACCGCTGTTATGGGAAAGTTTTTTGGTAGTACTCTAAGTGCAAGGTTTGTTGGTATGTCATGGAAAGACTCTTTTTTACTTGGTACATTGATGAACACAAGAGGACTAATGGAGTTAATAGTTTTAAATATTGGTTATGATTTAGGAATCTTAAAACCCGAAATTTTTACAATTTTAGTATTAATGGCTCTTACAACAACATTTATGACATCACCAATTTTATCAATAATAAACTTTATTTTTAAAGAAAAAAATGAAACTGAAGTGAAAATAATTGATACTATTTAAAGGACATTGAATTTTAATTATAACTAACTTTATTAGGTAATTAAATTAGCTTCTGCTTGGATAATAGGAATTTTAATCATAACTTTAGTGCCAATATTTAGTTGAGATTTTATATGCAATTCACCACCTATAATTTTTAGAATTTGTTTTACAAGTGCTAAACCCATACCTACCCCAGGTATATTCCCAACATTTTCTCCTCTATAAAATATTTCAGTTACTCTTGATATATCTGTCTCTGGAATTCCAATTCCCTTATCTTCTATTGATAAAATATGAAAATTTCCAACTTTTTCACAAGTGATCTTTGCATAAACAACATCTTTTGAATAACGTAAAACATTGTCTAATATATTTTCTACTATTGGAGCAATTGATTCTATACTATACTGAAGTATCAAGCTTTCAGGTATATTTAAATCAAAATTTAAAGGTTTATCAACAAAACTATTATAAGATGATATCTTGTTTCTAAACACATCAATTAATTTTATACCTGCTGCCGATGTTACCTTAACCTCATTTACTTGTTCATATTTATTAATATTTAACAAAACCATTGATAAATAATCAATGACAAGTAAATTTCTTGAAGTAAGTTTGTTTATTTCAGCTTTTTCAAGTCTGTCATAATGATTTTTTAATATTTCTGAATTGTTTCTAACTATTGTAAGTGGTGTTCTAAATTCGTGAGAAACCATTAGTAAGAATTTTGTTTTTAGTTCTGAATATTTCTTTTCACTTTCTGCTGTAAATTCTGCTTTTTTTCTCAAACTAATTTGACTTTCAAGTTCATTAATAGTATATTCCAAATCAGATGTTCTCATTTTAATCAGAGATTCTAATTCGTCTTTTGAGCGTTCCAAAACTTTTTGAGCTACTTTTTGGTCTGTTATATCAATAAATGATTCAACTAAATATTCAGCACCAAAAATTGTAGTAACAATGTTTTTTCTCAATACATCAATACTTTTACCATTTATATCTTTAAGTTTTGATTCAAAATGATTATTTGCAATGTTGTTTTCTTGTTTTAAAAAGTTACTTATTGGTTTATTGGTTAATTCTGTATGGGTTGTACCAATTAGTTTGTTAGCCATTGGGTTACTTTTTAGTATAGCGCCGGTTTCTTTAAATGCTATTATTACACCTGCTTGAATTGCATTTAGAATTGTATTAATATCATCTTGACTTTCGTATGTTTCTACTACTTGTCCATGTTTTAAATTTCCAATCTCTGATTTAAGATTTTGATTTTCTTTAGAAAAAAAAGTATTATCTAATGCATAAGTTAAAAAATCAGATTGAAGTTCACAGAATTTTATACAAGATTCTTTATCTTCCATCCAATGCTCATCAAGTACAAGTAAAATTAAGTATTCTGTTCCAAAACTACAAGATAATGGTATTAATACATAATAAGTTTTGTTTTCTCTAGATAGTAATTCAGGATAAAATATTACACCTCCTGAATTTAACGATTGACCTACAATTCCTTTGCTTGAAAGATTTTCAAATTCTTTTATAGATAATTCTTGAAACTCTTCTTTGATAGTGGAATGATGTTCAAACATAAATGTTTCTTTATCTAAATTGTATAATGAAACAAATTTGATATTAGGAAGAATCGTGAAATTATTGAGAGTGGACACAACAATATCGCTATCTAATGCAATTTTTTTTGAAAGAGATAGTGAACTTAAATTTTGTAATAGTATAATTGATTCCATAATATTAACTATTTAACTTTGGTTAACCACCAAGTAATTCCCTCATTTCAATTACTTCTCTTTTAAAAACAGGCAGATTTTTTGTAAAGAACTGTTTGTCAATATCAATATGTTTCCATATATCTTTGTTTAAAGTAGGTACTAAATCAGTTCCAGAATCTCCTATTCTCAACATTGAAGAAGCTACCATTGCCAAATGAACTATAGTTGCATGTGAATGAAATTTACCATCAACTAAACCAGAGTATTGATTTTCAAACATTGTACTTATATCTTTAGGTAATTTCCATTTTTCTGAAAGTAATTGTGCAATCAAAGAGTGAGTAATTCCCAAAACAGCTTTTTCAACATCTCTTAATTTCATTTTTTTAGCTTTGCCTGCTCCCACAACTTTTGAATAAAGTTCAGGTACACCAATTAAAAAAAACAGTTTGCCAATACCATGTATAATTCCAGCTACAAAAAGATCTTCAGGATTTGGCAACCTTAGTTCTTTAGCCAAATTTCTGCTAATTGAACCCACAGCAAATGAATATTCCCACAAGTCTATTGGACGCAAGCCATCTGTCTCTTTTGCTCCAGAAAAAAGCTTCATAATAGCTAATGCTAATACAATTGCTTTAATTTCCTTTGTTCCAATTATAAATACAGCATCTTGAATTGAAGTTACTTTTCTTAAATTACCGTAAATTGCTGAATTTGATACTTTAAGTACTTTGACTGCTGATGACTGATCTTGTGAAATAACATTCGCAATATCTGTAGCACTACACATAGGGTTAGCCATAGCTGTAGTTAAAGCTGTGTAAATAGTTGGCAAAGTTGGAAAATCATTCAACTTTGACATTATATTTTTAAGGATATTATCCCTGTTCTGTTCTGCTATGCTCATTATTTGCTATGTTAATTACAGCTGCGTTAAACAAATCTATTTCTATAGGTAAAGAACATTCAAAATCCATAAGTGCCTCTAATATTGCTTTTGCGGCTGACAACTCTTCTGGTGAAATATCTACTGAATCTTCTAAACCTTCTACCAATACACCTGGAATGCTCCAAGTAACAAAAATCTTTTTATGCCTTTCACCAAGTTCAACTCCCTTAGCCAACATCAAATAGCCTTGTCTATTTTTGATGTCTTCGGCTAAAATCATTCCTTCTTTGATTTCTTCTATTTTAACGTAGCTTGCCATTTCATTTAAATTAAGTTAACTTTATACAAAACATAAAAGACAAATTTAATAAAAAAATTACTTTAAATATTAAACTAATCATAGAAATTAAAAAAAAAACTAATTTAAGAGTAAATATCTTTATAAACAACATTTAAAATCTACTTTATGGATATAGAAATTAAAATCTTTCTTAATTGAAAAATGAATTGTAAATCCTATGTCCATAATTTGCAAAATTTGAAAAGTATCCTGTATACCATTGGCATAACGACGCTCCACTTGATAATGAATCATCAAAATCACTTTTAAACTCTATACCACCA
>JAPLFM010000175.1:43031-59747 GCA_026390675.1 Candidatus Kapaibacterium sp.
TTTCAAATGAATTGATGCTGTTCGAATTAAATGCAACGATTTGCCTTTAATTATTCTTCCACTTACCCCACCACCAAAATTTGAAGTGAAATACTGAAATACTTTTTTATCTTTTTTATCTATTTGTAACTCTAAATTTTTATAATCGGTAGATGTGTTGCCTAAGTTTAGCCCATCAAATCCTAAATCTATCATAATATCAATCATTGTTGGAATCAAATCTGGATTTGTATCATTCGAAAGCTTTAGTATAACAGGTAGATTCCTATTTCTCTTTGATAAAAAATTAATACTTAAATATTCTAATCTTTTAATCAAATCTTTGTCTAAATCGATATTATTTATTTGATGATTACCATCGATAACATTTGGACAACTTTCATTTAATTCAATAAAATCTACATTTGCTTTATCATATTGCTTCATCCCTTCAATTAGCAAATCTAAATTTGATAATGAGTTCGAATCTCCTGTAATTGAAACACTTGCTCCAATAGGACACCCTTTTACTTTTTCAATTTCTGATAATCTTTTAGCTACAATTGAATGGCTATCATTTGGAAGTCCCATCCAATTCGAAGCTGAAGCTGAGTTGGGATAAGGTGCAAAGGGGAGGTAAATCTTATCTTTCAAGTTACCCTTTCTAACTTCTGAGGTGGTTGTCCCACAAAGGTATGCGCCAGCTCCTTGATTAGCAACTACTTGATAACCAAAGCCATTTTTAAACATTCCAGCTGCATTAAATATTGGAATATTAAAGTCAATGTCCCAAAGTTTAACGTTTTTACCTACAATTATTTGTTTTTCAGGAAGTTCTTTAAAAAAGTTGCTTAAAAATTTTAATTTTTGAGTTGAATATAAATTAATTAAAAAATGTGAAGGTAACCACATTATATTAGGTCTAATTCGAGATTCAAAATTTGAAAGTAATTCAGTTCTTGTCATTTAAATTAAATTGTTGTTTACAATCTTCACAAAATTAGCTAAATAATATAGAATTTAAGTCATCACTTATTTTTTATTTAAGATTACTTATGTAATTTTTAATTTTGTTTCATAATTTAAATTTGTAATTTTTGCTTTTGCCACACTGAACTGATACAATGGTCTCCACACAATTGTGTGTTCAGGGTATATTTTAAATTCCGCATACGTAGAGACAGGATTCAATCCTGTCTGTGTTCTTGTATTTTGTCTTACACCCCATTTTTCAAAGGGGGCTAGGGGGTTTTGCATTTTCTTGTCATTCCTCACACGATTGTGTGCTTGTTCAGGAATCCAATATTGTCTTTGTCCTTCGCTGGCGAAGGTGTCTTGCTTGCAAGACGGAAGTGGTGCTTGTATTCCGCATTCGTAGAGACGCATGATTATGCGTTTTAAAATAAAAAAATACTATAAATTCATCTAAATATTGATTAATTTGTAAAAACGAAAACAACAATTTTTAAAAACTATGCACAAAAATAGATTTTATATTGATACTTCTGTGTTTGGTGGATATTTTGACCAAGAATTTGAAAAGTGGTCAAAAATATTTATTAATGATATACTTCAAGGTATTCATATTCCTGTTCTATCTGATGTTACAATTAGAGAAATTGAAAAAGCACCTAAAAGAGTAAATGAAATTTTTGAAAGTATATTAAAATGTGATGTTGAGTTAATTGAAGTAAATGAAGAAATTGAAATTCTATCAAACGTATATATTCATCAAAAGGCAATTTCAGAAAAATTCAAAGAAGACGCTTTGCATATAGCTTGTGCTACTATTTGCAAAGTAGATGCTTTAATTAGTTGGAATTTTAAACATATTGTTAATGTTGATAGAATCAGAAAATATAATTCTGTAAACTTGTTTAATAATTATAATTTATTGGATATTAGAACACCAATGGAGGTATTAAATGGAAACGAAGAGATTTGATTGCATCGAAATGCAAAGAGAAATAAGAAATGAGCTTTTAGAAGAAGCAAATTTTGATTTACATACTTTAATTGAAAAAGTTAAAGAAAATAATAAAGTTAGTAGATTTTATAAACTTTTAACAGAAAAAAAATCAAAAGAATTAGAACTTATTTGATTGATTTTATTATAGCAACAAACAATTTTTAAAAACAAAAAGGCAAAGAAATGGAACTAGTTCTTGATCAAAAGGAAATGCTAAAAGATATTTTTAGAGAAATTATCAAAGAAGTAATTCAAGAAGAAAAAATTAGTTTTTATGATTCTATTTTTCCTTTAGCAAATAATAAAGAATCCAAGGATTTGGAAACTATGTACGAGAATCCAAATTCATATAAAAAATCTGATTTTAAAGATATGACAGATTGGGTTTTGAATGAAAATTAAATTCCATAAAAACTCAATTAAATTTCTTGAAAAATGCAATACAAATGATAAAGAAAGGATAAGAGTAAAATTAAAAGATTTGTTAAATTTGTATAATGGTACTAAAATATCAAATCTGACAAAACTAAATATTAAGAATTTAGAAGGTGAATGGAAAGGATTTAAAAGATTAAAAATAGGAAAAATAAGAGTGATTTTTAGAGTTAGTTTAGTAGATGAAGAGATTGAAGTATTTGAAATAGATTTTAGAGGCGACATATATAAATAAATATTTATTTATGTTGATTTTAACAAACAAACAATTTTTAAAAACAAAAAAGGCAAAGAAAAAGAGCTAAATAAAATTACAAAATAATATAGAAAGCGTTGTCTTTCTTACGTTCTTATACGAAAACTGGTAATTTTCAAAACAAGTAGAACGCAAGTCAGGACTCGCCCGAGAAATCGGGCGTTTTCCTTATTGCATTACTTGTGGGTTCTACCAGTACCTCGTATAAGGGCAATTTGTGAAAATGCCCTTTTTTTGTGCCTAAAATTGAAGATGAAGTATTTTATTAATTAATTTTTAGGAGGTGTGGTATTATGAATATATTTTTAGATGTTTTGAAAATTTTAGCTGGATTTACAGGGTTAGGAATATTTGCGTATAAAATTTATATTGAATTAAAAGGTTATGTTAGAACTTCTGTAAAAGTTATTCAAAATGATAATCCAATTCAAATATTTACAGAAATTGAAAATTCAAGTAGAAAATTCAAAAGAGTAATAGACAATGCATTTGTAATTGTTTCACCTGAATTAGAAGATATATTAGTAGTAGGACAAAAAATAAATAATGTTTTAAAGATTTCGAATACAATTTGCAAAACAAATGATTTTGAGAATTTCAAATTATCTGAACCTACATATATAGATAATTGTATTGTCATTATACCTTTACAATTTTACTTTAGTGAAAATATACAAATTGGAGATGAAACTTTAACATATTCTTGTTCTTTGAATAGAACTTTACTAGAAAAAGGGAACTATTCAGTTAGATTTTACATTTTTGGAGAAAGTCGCTTACATCGATCAACTCAAGCTTTATTGGTTATAAAATAATATTATTTCTTTTAAAAAAAAGATTTAAATAAAACAACAAACAATTAATTTGTTTAATTTTTGAATTTATAAAAATTTTGAAAATATTTATCCATTATTATTAAAAAAGGAAAAACAAAATGAAAAAAGTAATTTATGTCTTAATAATCCTATTTGCATTTCAAATAGGATATACACAAACAGCTGATCAATATTTTGAAAGTGGTAATGCAAAAGTAGATAAAGGCCAAAATCAAGAAGCAATTGAAGATTATAATAAAGCAATTGAATTGGATTCTAAACAATCAGATTTTTATCATAATAGAGCTTATGTCTATGGGATATTAGGTAAAAATCAAGAAGCAATTAATGATTGTAATGTAGTAATTGAAATAAATCCTAAGGAATATTCAGCTTATACAATGCGAGCAATTTCAAAAACAGCTTTAGGTAAATATCAAGAAGCAATTAATGATTGTAATAAAGTGATTGAATTTGGTACTAAGAAACATAAAGTTTATTTTTCTAGAGGTTATTGTAAATCTATGTTAGAGATGTATCAAAGTGCAATTCCTGATTTTGATAAAGCAATAGATATTAATTCAAATGATAGCAATTCTTATCTAGAACGTGGTTATTGCAAGGAAAAACTAGGAAATAGACAAGAAGCATTAATCGATTATAGAAAAGCATTAGATTTAAATCCAAATAATAAAGCTGCTATAGATAATATAAATCGCATCACAAGATAAAATAAATTTAAAGGAAAAATCAAAATGAAAAAAATCATTCACATCTTAGCAATCCTATTTGCATTTCAAATAGGATTTTCACAAACAGCTGAACAATATAATGATAGAGGTATTTCAAAAGACGCATTAGGTAAAATTCAAGAAGCACTTGAAGATTATAATAAAGCAATTGAATTAAACCCTACATATTCTTCAGCATATAGTAATAGAGCTTTTTCAAATTATAAATTAGGCAATTACTATGAGGCAATTGAAGATTGTGATAAAGCTATTAAATTGAATTATAATAATTATCGTGCTTATAATAATAGAGGTATTTCAAAAGACGCATTAGGTAAAATTCAAGAAGCACTTGAAGATTATAATAAAGCGATTGAGTTAAATCCTATATATATTACCCCTTTGATAAATAGAGCTGTGTTAAAAAACAACTTAGAAAAATATAATGAGGCAATTAAAGATTGTGATAAAGCTATCCAAATAGATAAAAATTGTGAGGATGCTTATCTAACTCGTTCATATTCAAATGCAAAATTAGGAAATATTAAGGATGCAATTACTGACGCAAAAATAGCTCTTAGAATTAACCCAAATAATATTGGAGCTAAGAACAATATTATTTTTTTAACTAAATAATATTTTAAAAACAAAGGAAAAACAAAATGAAAAAAGTAATTTATGTCTTAATATTCCTATTTGCATTTCAAATAGGAGATGCACAATGGCAAAGCGTTAGTAATGGTTTGGGACTTTTCTCGTTTCAAAATTTTGATAAGAACAACGATTATCTTTTAATATGTTCTAATTGGAAAATATTTTTATCAAAAAATTACGGAGATAATTGGGAAGAGACTCAAAGTATAAAAGATGAATATGGAAGTGCAATTGAAATTAAATGTGTTAAATTTTTAGATAATTATTTAATTGCCGGAACAAAAAAAGGAATCTTTATTTCGAAAGATTATGGCAAAACTTGGGAAGCAAAGAATAATACTTTTAATATATCTGGCAATGTAATCCCAGTGATAAACTGCATTTTGATTAAAGATAATAACATTTTTATTGGTACAAATAATGGTGTTTATTTATCAAATGACAAATGTAACAATTGGATTTCAAAGAATAAAAGATTGATAATTGGAAATAGTGTTTTAAATACTAATATAATGACTTTTAAAAACAATATTTTGATTATAACAGGTGGTGATTATTTTAATGATAGTGGTATTTATTTTTCAATTGATTTTGGGAATACATGGGAAAAAAGTAGTTTTTTAAATGCAAGTATAAGAACTTTATATACCTTCAATGATTTGATACTAATTGGAGCAGATAACGGTATATTTACATCTAATAATAACGGTAAAAGTTTTACTCAAAGTGATTTTGGTAGAACTAATAGTATTACTTCTTATAAAAATATATTATTAGCTGCTAAAGATTATGAAGGTCTTTTTTATTCAAATAGTAATGGAAATAAATGGATTAAAAATGATATGATAGGAGTAGATGAGTTACCAAGGCAAGCAGTATCATTATTTACAAATAACAACTATGTATTTATAACATATTTAAATGGCAAAAACATAATTTATAGATTAAAATTAAAAGAATAATGTAAGGAAAAACAAAATGAAAAAAATAATTATTATTTTAATAATATTTTTATATTCACAAAATACTTATTCGCAATATGCTGGAGCATATTTTGAAAGAGGTAAGGAAAAAGCCAATTCAAAAGATTATTATGGTGCTATTCAAGATTATAATAAAGCAATTGAATTAAATCAAGATGATCCATATATTTATTTTTACAGAGGTACAGTATATATACAATTAGAAAAATATAATGAAGCCATTAGCGATTTAAATAAATGTCTTACAATTGTTTCCTCAAATAGAGAAAAGTTTAAATCTCTTACTGAAGAGTCATATCATTTAATTGGTTTATCAAAATTTGGATTAAAGGACTATAAAAGTGCGGTATTATATTTTACTAAAGCATTAGAATTTGAATGGTGCAAATGAAGATTATAGAATTGCAAGATCAGTTGATCCAAAAAGAGGAGATGATTATTTTAAAAAAGGAATAAATGCTACTGATAATTTAAGTAAAATAGAATTTTTTACTAAATGTTTAGAGATTGATCCTAAGTATAATTCTGCATATTTTCAAAGAGCATTGGCAAAACATGCTATTGGTGATAAATCAGGTGCCTTGACAGATTTAGGAAAGCTTCTAGAATTGGATCCTACAGATTGGGTAGCAAAAAATTGGTATAATGCTATACTCAATGAAAGATAATCTTTATATTAACTCCAAATTATAAGGGAAAAACAAAATGAAAAAAACAATTTATATCTTAGTAATTTTATTTGCATTTCAAATAGGTAATTCACAATCTGAAAGAAAAAACAATTATTTTTGTCAAAGATGCAGCAAAATCATACAATTTAAATCTGAACCAAGTCACAATGGATGTCCTACTCCTGGTGTAAATCGTGACTTTAGTCATCGTTGGTTTAACTTAGGCATAGTTGGTGTTAATCCATATTCATGTAGTCGTTGTAGAGCAACTGTCTACTCTAAATCAGAACCAAGTCACGATGGATGTCCTACTCCTGGCGTAAATCGAGACTTTAGTCATTCATGGATTAAAAATTAAATAATCAAAATGAAAATGGTAGAATATATGAGTAAGAATATTTAAATTAACCAGAAATATATTAATTATTACAACCTCCACCCAAAAGTGGAGGTTTTGTATTTTAAATAATCAACTTGTATTATCGTCAAATAATATTATTGATAAAATTCTTGGTATTTAAATCAATTTTTTCTATCTTTATAATTATTGAGAAACCAATTTAAATTAGGAAATATTAATGAGACATAGCGACCCATACAAAGAGGCAATGAGATATATTGAAAATGCTGAGATTCAACTCCAGCAAGCAGGGAGAGATGGTAAATTTTATGAAGATGAAAAATATGTTAAGTCTGCTTGTGGTATTGCTTATTCAGGTTTGCTCAAAGGTCTTGATTTTTATTTTGAAATAAAAGGTATTCCTAAAAGAAAAGGAAGGAAATCAATAGAATATTATAAAGAGATATTATCAAAAACAGACAAGAAAATGTTAAAATATCTTAATAATGGTTATGAAGTTTTACATTTATATGGATATTATGATGGTGGAACTAAAGTCGATGTGGTAAAATCAGGTTTTGATGATGCTTTGTCTATAATTGCAAATTTAAAACCTTATTCTCTAAATTAAAATGTTTCTAAAACCTCCACCCCAAAAGTGGAGGTATATTAAAACACGCAATATCTACATAATATATCCGTCATTTTCTCTACTATTATTTTATGTTCTTTGAAGTTTTGCATTTGAAAAAATAGATTTTAAATTGAAAAAACACTTAATATACTGCAAAATACTGCAATGATTTTAACGTGACATTTTGCAAAATAAAATTAATTTAAATTAATTATTGCCTTTATTTGACAAAAAACGCACTTTGGAAAACTTATTTGGAAAATTTTTCCAAAAAACCAACTTTGGTATTAGTTCATTCTCCCCTTGGGGAGAAAAAAAGTGGGGTTCTTAATTGGATGTTTTTGAAATTAAAAATATACCCTGAAACAAGTTCAGGGTGACAAAAAAAGTTTAGATTCCTGCATTCGCAGGAATGACTGAAAAAAGACAGAAATTGACGACAAAAAAAAGCAGAAAAAATGCAAAATCATTGCAAAAATTGAAATGAATTAATTTTAGTAAAGTATTGAAAATTAAAGAGTTGAATTTAGTTTTGTTAGAATAAGATTGTAATTATTTTGATGTTAAAAATTATCATTCAGATTGTCTCCATTTAGGAATTATCAATGGTGGTTTTTCAATATAAATTGTTTTATTCAATTCAAAAATTTCAAATTTTTGTAAACTTTTAAGACCTTGTTTTAAATTTACATTTGCACCACTTTTTAAATTGTATGTCCAACCGTGCAAAGGGCAAGTTACATTTCCATCTTTAATTATACCATTATATATTTCTTCTGCATGCCTATGAGGACAAATATTAGAAAGACAATAAAGTTCTCCATTTATACGAAATATTGCTACTTGCATATCGTCATCTTCATCAAATTGAATTTTTATGCCTTTTCCTTCTAATAATTCGTTATTTTTGCAAATAGCAAAATACTCTTTGCCGTTAATAATTTTTGATTTATACTTCATTTTATTAATTTGGTAAGTTAACTTAGAATCTAAACATAATATTAAAGATTTTATTTTATAAAATTTTCAATAAATAAAAGAAAAAATGACAAAAATATCTAAAAGAGACGCAACATATATTGAGAAAATCAAAAAAGAATTTTCCACTATTGCAAAAAAATCAGGTACTGGTAAAAAACAAGCATCTAGAAATTATGTTGATGAAGCAAATAAACCTGTGAGATTAAACAAATACTTAGCCGATGCTGGTATTGCTTCTCGCAGAAAAGCTGATGAGCTTATTGCTGAAGGTGTAGTAAAAGTAAATGGTATGAAAATATTTGATTTAGGAACTAAAGTTAAAAATACTGATACAGTAACTGTTAATGGTGATCCTGTTACTATTTATAAAAATGATATTTACATAATTCTTAACAAACCTAAAGATACAATTACTACTACAAGTGATGATTTTGGTAGAAAAACTGTAATGGATATTGTAAAGAAAAGAGCAAGAATATTTCCTGTTGGCAGGTTAGACAGAGCAACAACTGGTGCTTTGCTCATGACAAATGATGGTGAACTTGCAAATAGACTTACTCATCCTAGTTATGAGATTGAAAGAGAATATAATGTTACTCTTGATAAAGCTTTAGATATGAATGATGCAAAAGAATTAGTAAACGGTGTAGAGCTTGAAGAAGGTAAAACTAAACCTTGTTACTTATTTATAATACCTGATGAACCAAACAAATTAAGATTAGTTCTTACAGAAGGAAAAAATAGGGAAGTAAGGAAAATGTTTGAACACTTTGGTTATGAAGTTCGTAAATTAGATAGAAAACTATTCGCTGGAATTAGTACAAAAGGCATCAAAAGAGGCGAGTATCGCCACTTAGATAGACAAGAAATTGTTGAATTAAAAAAACTAGTTAAAATAAAGATCTAAACTAAGGTCTAACAATTATTTCTATACGTCTGTTTTTTCTTCTACCTTCATCTGTTTTGTTGTCTCCAACAGGTTTTATATCTCCATTTCCTTTTGCAAATATTCTAGTTCTGGAAATCGTTTTACTTTGTAAATATTTAAGAGCTGCATTAGCTCTATCATCTGATTTTTTTTTGATTTCTTCTGGTTGACCACTATTATCTGTATGTGTATCAATTAAAACAGTTGCTTTTGGATGTTCATTTAAATAAACTGCTACTGATGCTAAATAATCTTTCATTTGTTGATTTAACTGAATTTGAGTATCACTAAAATATAAAATAGTTTTCAATTTAACTGCTTCTTCAGTAGTTAGTATTTTGATTTTCTCTTCGGTTTTTACTACTTTAATATCTTTTGCATGTTCATCAGCAAATACTGGCTCTTCTTTCACTTGTTCTACAATTTCAGGAATTGCTACATAACTGATTTCAGGTACATTAGTTAAATCTTGTTTAGTAAATCCTGGGTAATTTACTCCTCTATCAATCTGAAAATTATTTAAATTCATTTCATTTTCTAAAATCTGAATTCTTAATAAATTATCATTATTTTTATTTTTTTTATCAAAAATAAAAATATTGTCGTAATTAGAAACTAAAATTCTATCTAAACTGATAGATTTGTTTTTTAAATAATCAATTGCATTTTTGGTTCTTAAAAATGACATTTCTTCACTTTTCCCATTTTGGATAGTCTCAGACGAATGCCCATAAATTTGAACTTTTAATTTATAATTTGTGTTTAAAGAATACGATACTAAATCCAAATAGGTTTTCATAGAGTCACTTAGTTCAATGTCATCTATAGATTTATAACTAAAAGATTCGATATCATTAGGTTCAATTTCTATTTTATAACTGGAGAATGCAAAATTTACAAAGATAAAACCAAACAATATAATATATAAAGTTTTTAATAAGTTTTTCATAATTAACCTAAAATTGATTTGAGAATTTCTTTTGATTTTTCATAAGCGATGCTAGAATTAGTCTTATTTTCAGCAATTTCAATAGAATATTTATTAAACATACTTTTGAATTTAGGATTTTTTAAAAGCATATTTTTAACTTCTTCAAAAATATTATTTTGATACCAAACTACTTCTTGTTTTTTTCTATTTTGGAAAATATAATGTTCATTTTCAGCCTTTAGATAAAATTCTTTTATATTTCCCCAAATATTATCAAGACCAATATTGTCTATTGCAGAACATGTCAAAACTTTTGGAAACCAAAAGTCATTAATTGGACTTAGATAATGCAAAGCATTTTCGTATTCAGCTTTTGTAATTCTCACTATGTTTTGATTAGTTCCATCATCTTTAGTTACAACTAGAGTATCTGCAATTTCTACTATACCTTTTTTAATACCTTGCAATTCATCTCCACTACCCGATTGAACCAAAAGTAGAAAGAAATCAACTAATGATTTTACTACTATTTCACTTTGTCCAACTCCTACAGTTTCAATTAACATTACATCAAATCCAGCTGTTTCACAAAGAGTTACAGTTTCTCTTGTTCTTTTTGCAACACCACCAAGCGTACCACCTGATGCACTTGGTCTTATAAAAGCTCTAGGATTTTTACTTAAGTTTTCCATTCTTGTTTTATCACCAAGAATAGCACCTTTGCTAATTTCACTCGATGGGTCAACAGCCAAAACTGCAACTTTATGACCTAAACTACATAACATTTCACCAAAAGTATCTATAAATGTACTTTTACCAACTCCAGGAGAGCCACTGATACCAATTCTAAATGTTTTGTTCTTATTAGGTGAAAGCTTGGATAATAAATTTAAAGCTAATGCTTGATGATTAGATTTTGAACTTTCAACAAGGGTGATAGCCTTCGATAAAGAAGTAATATCACCCGTTTGAATTTTACTAATAAGATTATCTAAATCAGTATTATTGTTCATAAAGTATTTGATTAGATCATTTTTTTGTGAAGTGGATAGCTTGAAACCAAATCTTTCACTTCATTTTTAACATCGTGAAGTAAATCTTCGTTTGTTGTATTATTCACTACTTTATTGATTAGTCTAGCTATTTGTCTCATTTCATCTTCTCTTAAGCCACGAGTTGTCATAGCTGCCGAACCAAGACGAATTCCAGAAGTAACTAATGGTGGCTGAGTATCATTTGGTACTGCATTTTTATTGCAAGTAATACCTGCCAAGTCCAATGCTATTTCAGCTTGTTTGCCAGTTACATTTTTATTGCGTAAATCAACTAACATCAAATGGTTGTCTGTACCACCAGAAATTAGTTTATAATCCATTTTCAATAGTTCATCAGCCATAGCAGCTGTGTTTTTAATTACTTGCTTTGCGTAAAGTTTAAATTCATCAGTTAAGCACTCTTTGAATGCAACTGCTTTTGCTGCAACTACGTGCATTAGAGGACCACCTTGCATACCAGGCATTACCCAAGAATCTATTAATTCACCCATTTGCTTTACTCTACCAGATTTTGGGGCAACGACTCCAAAAGGATTTTCATAATTTTTACCCATCATTATAATACCTCCTCTTGGACCTCTTAATGTTTTGTGAGTTGTGCTAGCCACTACATCAGCATAAGGAAGTGGTGAAGTCAAAAGCCCAGCAGCGATAAGCCCAGCAGGGTGTGCGATATCAGCAAAAAGAAAAGCACCTACTGAATCAGCAATTTCTCTAAATCTTTTAAAATCAATATCACGAGGATAAGCAGAAGCACCTACTGTTATAAGCTTTGGTTTGTGTTTCAAAGCTAATTCGGCAGCCATATCATAATCTATTCTTTCAGTTTTTGGATCTAAAGTATATGGAATAAAATTAAAAAACTTACCAGAGAAGTTTACTTTGGAACCATGAGTTAAGTGACCACCATGCTCCAAGCTCAATCCCATTACAGTATCGCTATGATTGATATATGAGAAATACACTGCAATATTGGCACTACTGCCACTATGTGGTTGAACGTTTACATATTCTGCACCAAAAAGCTCTTTCAGTCTATCTCTTGCAATGTTTTCAACTTTATCCACCCATTCACAGCCACCATAGTATCTTGCACCTGGGTAACCTTCAGCATATTTATTAGTAAGTAGAGAGCCATTAGCTTCCATTACTGCTTCTGAAGTGTAGTTTTCACTTGCAATTAATTCTATTTTATTATGCTGTCTATCTGTTTCGCCTAATAAAGCATTATAAAGTTCAACATCTTGATTTTGTATTTTTTCGTACATATTTTTAATTATTTGTTAATGTATAATTAGCTAAATTACAAAAATCTAGTCTATTTACAATTATAGAAAATTGTTATTTTTGTTTTTAGTTTGTCAATTTAGATAATATAGTTTGTAATAATTAGAATTATACAATTTTTTGATTGTTCATATTAAAATATCTATAATTTGTATTTATAATTGCTTTCATATCATTTTTCAAATTTAAAATAAAATAGGTATAAAATAGATGCGTAGTTTTTGTAAATTTGTTATAATAGTTTGTTACAAAAGTTAAATAGTTATTTATGAAAATCTTACTTTTGGGTGGTGGTGGTAGAGAACATGCTATCGCATTAGCCCTTTCAAAATCAAAAAAAATTATAAAAGAAAATTTATTTGTTTCTCCAGGTAATCCAGGTATTTTCGAAATTGCTACTGAAGCAAAAATTAATATAAATAATCAAAATGAAATTGTTGATTTTTGTCAAAATAATCATATTGAATTGGTTGTAGTAGGACCTGAACAACCTCTTGCTGATGGAATTGCAGATTTACTTAAACATAATGAAATTCCATGTTTTGGACCTCAAAAATTTGCAGCTCAACTTGAATCTTCAAAAGGTTTTGCAAAAGATTTTATGGCAAAATACGAAATCCCAACGGCTAATTATAAAAGATTTAATTTGGAAGAAAAGACTTTAGCTCATAATTATATTGATGAACTTGGTTTGCCATTGGTAATTAAAGCTGATGGACTTGCCGGAGGTAAGGGAGTAGTAATTCCAGAATCTTTTGCAGAAGCTCACCACGACTTAGATGAAATGTTTGCTGGACAGTTTGGTGAAACCAATACTTCTGTTGTGATTGAAGAATTTATGCAAGGCGAAGAAGCATCTATTTTTGCAATTTGCGATGGAAGTGATTTTATAACTTTGCCAGCTTCACAAGATCACAAAAGAGTAGGTAATGGCGATACGGGTAAAAATACAGGTGGAATGGGAGCTTATGCACCTGCAAAAGTTGTAACTGAGGAAGTGCTTCAACATGTACATAATGATATAATTGCTTCAGTTTTAGAAGGAATGAACCTAGAGGGTACTCCATTTGTTGGATGCCTTTATGTTGGATTGATGATTAAAGATGGAGTATCTAGAGTAGTTGAATTTAATGTTCGATTTGGAGACCCTGAGACTGAAGTGGTTTTACCTTTAGTTGAGGGAGATTTCGCTAAGTTGTTATACACATCAGCACTTGGAAAAATAAATAAAAATGCAATTTCAATTAAAGAAAATACTTCTGCTTGTTCTGTTATACTTGCATCTAATGGTTATCCTGCTCATTTTGAAAAAGGTTTTGAAATAAAAGGTTTGGAAAGTGCAAACTCTGAAAATCAAATAATATTTCATTGTGGTACCAAAAGTGAAAATAATACAATTGTTTCAAATGGTGGGCGAGTGTTAGCTGTAACTGCAATTGAAAATAACCTTCAAAATGCTATTGATTCAGCTTATCAATTGGTAAACAAAGTTAGTTTTGAAAATATGTATTATCGAAAAGATATTGGCAAAAAGGGAGTTTGAGAGAATTTAGATTTTTTGAAGAAACAGATCAGGTGCAAAGAAACGACTAAGTTGTGGGTCGTAACTTCTTGCATTGAAATGATATTGGCAGTTCAAACTTATTCTTTTTCTGAAAATAAAGTTCTTTTATGCTTATTAAAATACTCAATAATTTGCTCAGGAGATAAATTAGTAAGTTCTTTACTTATTCTATTTCTTTGATTGCGCATAAACTTTATAGCATCAAACTCTTTAATATCTTTTTTATTATTTTTCATAATATATATCTCTTGGTGAACGAATTTCTAATAAATGGTACCCAAACTTCAAGTTAACTGAATTGTATCCTCTAATTCTTTGAACATTAACTATATGCTTGAAATTCCAACTAATTAACAAATCTGCTTTTTGAATTGTAGCTATTGCAATATGTAAACAATCAGCATAACTGGTTTTCCCTACTACTTTTGCTTTTAAATAATTATTTGCAAGTTCAGTAGCTTCTTCAGATACTTCAACGTATTCGATTATCTCATTCGGTAAACTTTGCAAAAGTGCTTTTACTTTTATAGGAGCTTCTAAAAGTTCTTCGTCTGTAATTTTAGAAAAGATCACCTTATATTGTTTTTTAAGTATTTTTTCAAATAATGGTTTAGTATATTTTTCAAATTCAACATCAAAGTAGCCACCTATAACAGATGTATCAATATAAATTCTTTCAATCATATATTTTATTTAAAATGTAACTTTTTGTTTAAACAAATTTACAAATATTTTTTTCAAATTATATTGTTTTAAATCAAATTAATTCCCAAGCCATCCCACTTGGGTCTTTAAAGTTTAGTGGACTATTATTACTATACGAATACGGCGACTGATTAGGAAACTTATCAAACAACAAATCAGGTGCAAAGAAGCGACTAAGTTGTGGATCGTAACTTCTTGCATTGAAATGGTATTGGCTTCTTTCTCCATCAAGTTCCATACCCATATCTTTATTATTCATCTAAAGTATCTACTATGTCATAATAATGGTTATTTGGTAAATTTTTCTTTTTCCATTCTATGTTATTTGTATCTGCTCTAAGATAATATGTAAATCTTACTTTTCCTCTTTTTACAATTATTTCATTTGAATTTGAATCTTTAAATACTTTATCACCTTTATTAAATAATTCTGCTAATAACTCTCTTTTACTTGACCAAATAAGAAACGTAAATATTGAATTATCATTGAAATAAAGAGTGTGAACATTCTGTGATACTTTTAAAGTATCTACTATTTTATTATTAATATAAGATTGGGTTGATAATTTTCTTGTTTTAAATCCTTCGTTTTGTTGATGGCTTATATAATATTTTATACTTAAAAGGAACAAACATACCATGATAATTAGAAATATTACAAAATAACTTTTTTTCTTAAAAAGTGTCATAAACATTTCAATTTGAGTAATAGTTTTCATTTTTTTGTTCTCCTAAATTTTGTAGTATTACTTGTTCCAAAAGTAATTCCTTTTCCTACACCTCCACCTGCTGAAAAACCAAATAAATAATTGTCATTTTGATTATAGCTTAAGCTGAAACTAAAATTAAAAACGTTTAAATTATAGGATTTTGAATCTTGCATAAATTTTGGATTAAAATCATTATAATCACCAAAATACCAAAATGAAGTACCAGCAACCCCCAAATTACTCCCTACTCCTAAATATCCATTTCCGGATTCTGAATAATAGGTTTGACCAGCAAAGTCACCAACTTGAAATGAGAATCTCTCTTCTGTTATTCCACCACCCATTCCAAATGTAAATGAATAAGAAGCTGAAATTGATGTAGCATCTGGATGGAACATAGCATATACATTTTCATGAATATAACATTCATAAATATTATTTACTGAAGCTTTAAAATTCTCAAATAATTCCTTAATTACACTACCTCTAGGTACATCATGACTTGCACCACTATTATCTAAAGCATAAGCACTTGTCCCACCACCACCAACACCACCACCACCACCTATCAAACCATTTTCAGCAAGCATAATGCTTCCTGGACCGAATTGAGCAAAAGCGAATCTTCCTTCGTATTCTCTTCTTACCCTATCTGCTTCTTCTCTACTTAATGAAGCTCTAAATTCATCTTCTCTTTGTTCAAAAGTTTTAAAACCTGCCCAAGCCATCCCACTTGGGTCTTTAAAATTTAGTGGACTATTATTACTATACGAATATGGTGACTGATTAGGAAACATATCAAACAACAAATCAGGTGCAAAGAAGCGACTAAGTTGTGGGTCGTAGCTTCTTGCATTGAAATGGTATTGACTTCGCTCTCCATCAAGTTCCATTCCTATAAAAGCGTCTTATGGTGTATCAAAACTATCATCATTGTCATCTTCAGGCTGAATTTCTCCATTTACAAAATAGTAATCATCATTATCTAGTTTATTAAATAGTAATATAAAATATTTTTGAATATTATTTTTAGAATAGTTGATTTTTACTCTATAATAAAAACTCATGTTATTATCTTTTTGATTTAA
>JAPLFM010000138.1:0-13561 GCA_026390675.1 Candidatus Kapaibacterium sp.
AGTCTGGTCTAAAATGGTTAGCACTCTCAATAGCTTGAAGTCCATTTTGTGCTACTGCTAAATTGTAACCACTTTTAGACAGGATACTTCCCAAAACTTGAATATTTTGAGGTATGTCATCAACTATTAGTATTTTTAAATCTTCGTTTTTTAATTTATCGCTCATAAAACTGTGATGATTTTTTAGATTTCAAAAAGAAATAAAATGTTTTTAAAAATTGTATTTTCAATTTGTATAAAATTACTTAATTATAAGCATATATCAAACATATAGATATATATTATCAAATCCTTTGCCACATTTTTTTTTATTATTTTACTTTTTAGTCTTTACACTTTATATTTCATCAATATACTATTAGATACAACTGATACTGAGCTTAAAGCCATAGCTGCTCCAGCAATCATTGGGTTAAGCAAAAAACCATTAATTGGAAAAAGCAAACCAGCTGCTATTGGAATACCAATTACATTATATATAAATGCCCAAAACAAATTTTGCTTAATAGTTTTTAAAGTTAATTTTGAAAGTTCAATTGCTTTATTTACTAAAAGTAAATCTGAATTAATTAAAGTAATGTTAGCCACTTCTATTGCTATATCAGAACCCTTACCCATAGCAATACTTACATTGGCTTGAGCAAGTGCCTGAGAGTCATTAATACCATCACCCACCATTGCAACTATTTTATTCTGTTTTTGCAAACTTTTTATAAACTCTGCTTTATCATTTGGTAGTAATTCAGATTTGAAATTTTTGATTCCTAATTCTTTGGCAATATGACTTACAGAATTTGAATTATCACCTGATAGTAAATAAACTTCTATTCCTTTTGAAATTAATTCACCCACTGCTTTTTTTGAATTAACTTTTATTTTATCTGAAATTGAAATAACTGCAATCAATTTATTGGAATTTGCAAAGTAAATAATAGTATTTGCAGAATTAGCTTCGTTTAATTGCCTTTGTGTATCTTCAGAAATCTGAATATTATTTTCATTAATTAATTGAATATTACCAACAAAGTATTGATTCCCATTTTGATTGGCTATAATTCCTTTACCAGTAAGATATTCAAATTTTTCAAATTTTGTTAATTGCAACTTATCTTTTTTCAGTTCTTTTATGACTGCACTTGCTAAAGGATGCTCTGATAAATGCTCGATAGAATTTAATATTGTTTTATTTTCGATAATCTCATCATCGCTAATAAACCAGCGGATATCATTAATTTCAGGTTTTCCTTCTGTTAAAGTGCCTGTTTTATCAAATACAATAGCATTAATTTTGCTTGCTAATTCAAGTGAATCAGAATCTTTGATAAGAATACCCATTTCAGCACCTTTACCAACTCCTACCATAATAGCAGTTGGTGTAGCCAAACCTAAAGCACAAGGGCAAGCAACAATTAAAACAGTAACCATAGAAATTAGACCGAAATTAAATCCATTTGTTACACCAGAAAAATTCCAAATAAGAAAAGTTATAATTGAGATTAAAATCACTACTGGAACAAACACACTAGCAACTTTATCTACTAATTTTTGAATTGGAGGCTTGGACATTAATGCTTCACTAACCATTGAAATAATTTGAGCAAGCAATGTATCATCACCAACTTTTTTAGTAGTTAGTCTAAAACTACCATTTTGGTTGATAGTCCCTGCAAAGACTTTACTACCTCTAGATTTTTCAACAGGAATTGGCTCGCCTGAAATTGAACTTTCATCAATAAAAGTATTACCAAAAAGAATTTCTCCATCTACTGGAATTTTATTCCCCGGTTTGATTTGAAGAATGTCACCAATTTTAATATCTTTTATTGGCACTTCAATTTGCTTTTCATTTTCAATTTTAAATGCTGTTTTTGATTGTAATCCAATTAGTTTTTTGATTGAAATCGAAGCACTTGCTTTTGCTCTTTCTTCAAGTAACTTACCAAACAAAATAAACGTAATTACAACAGCTGAAGATTCGAAATACAAGTGAGCGTGAATGCCTTGCTTATGCCAATATTCAGCAAAAAACATATTAAACAAACTGAATAGGAATGCAATACTAGCACTAAGAGCTACAAGAGTATCCATACTAGCTTGGAAATGTTTAGCTTTTTTGAATGCATTAATAAAAAAACTTTTTCCAAACCAAAATATAACAGGAAAAGTAAAAATGAGCATTATCCAATCGCCATAAGGCAAATCCATATAGAACATACTTATAACAAAAACTGGTAAAGTAAATAATGCTGAAAAGATTAAATCTGACTTTGATTTTTTATAAGATTGATTTGCAATTTCAATTTTGTCAATATTAGGATTTTCAATACTTAATCCATATCCTATGGATGAAGCTGTTTTGATTATTTCTTCTTTTGAAATTAATTCTGGTATAAAATCAACTATAGCATAATTGGTAGCTAAGTTGACAGCAATTGAATTTACTCCATTTTGTGCTTTAATTATTTTCTCAACACTCACAGCACAAGAAGCACAAGTCATTCCACTTACATCAAAGGTAAGTTTTGTATTTTTATTTGATTGAACTTTTTCCATTCACTCTTTTAATCAATTTTGTTTGCTTTTGAAATTTCGATATTCAAATCATAGCCAAGACTTTGAACTTTGGATTTTATTTCACTTAGTGAAATCAATTCAGGGTTGTATTCTATATTTGCTAATTTCAATAGATAATTTACTGATACCATTTTTACTCCATTTTGTGACATTATAAGCCTTTCGATACTATCAGCACACTTATCACAAGTCATTCCTTTTACTTCTAAAGAAGTATTTTTAAAATCTGTAAGCTTAAAAGAACTCATTTATTTATTCCAAAAGTTTGTAAATATAATTTAAGCAAAAATATTAACTTATGAAGTAACTTTAGTTACATAATTCTCATTATTTTTTATACTATTTTCATATTTTTTAAAGTTATTTATTAAAGTAATTACAATTAAAAAAAATTTTGATATAGTTTAATATTAATTATAATCAAAATACTGACTTTCGTCATATTTTTAGAAGTTGATAATATATAAGTTGCAGATTATAATTTAACAATTAGATAATAACAAATTGAGTTAAAACATTATGGCTTTAAAACACAAATCTTGGGCTGAACCTTTTAAAATTAAAATGGTTGAACCACTAAAAATGACAACTTTACCTTACCGTCAAGAAAAAATAAAAGAAGCAGGTTATAATACTTTTTTACTTCGCTCTGAAGATGTTTATATTGATTTACTAACTGATAGTGGTACAAATGCTATGAGTGACTATCAATGGGCAGGTATGATGATGGGTGATGAATCTTATGCTGGTAGTAAAAATTATTATAACCTTGAAGCAAATGTACAAAAAATTTATGGTTATAAATATCTTGTTCCTACGCACCAAGGTCGTGGTGCAGAACATTTACTTTCTCGTGCTTTGATCAAACCAGGACAATATGTGGCTGGTAATATGTATTTCACTACTACAAGAGAACATCAAGAGCTTGCTGGTGGAATATTTGTAGATGTTATTATTGATGAAGCTCATATACCAGAAATTTCAATGCCATTTAAGGGTAATATTGATATAGAAAAATATGAAAGATTAATTAAAGAAAAAGGTGCTGAAAATATTGCATATATTACAGTTGGTGCTCCAGTTAATATGGCTGGCGGACAACCAGTTTCGATGGCGAACATGAAAGAATTAAGTGCTATATCTAAAAAGAATGGAATAAAAGTAGTACTTGATGCTACTCGTAATATGGAAAATGCTTATTTTATTCAACAAAGAGAAGAAGGATATGCTAATATTCCTATTGCTGAAATTCACAAAGAATTTTGCTCTTTATCAGATGCAGCTACAATGAGTGGTAAAAAAGATTTAATTGTAAATATTGGTGGATTTGTAGCACTAAACGATTGGGATATTTTTGAAGAATTACGTAGTCAAGTAGTAGTTTACGAGGGATTGCATACTTATGGTGGACTAGCTGGTCGAGATATGGAAGCAATGAGTCGAGGTATGGAAGAAGCAATCCAAGATGATTATATGGCAAGCAGAGTTCGACAAGTAGAATATTTTTGGAATTTATTAGATGATGCTGGTATTCCAATAGTAAGACCATCTGGTGGACACGCAGTTTTTATAGATGCTAGAAAATTTTATGATCATATTCCCCAAACTCAATTTCCAGCTCAAAAATTAGCAGCGGATTTGTATGTTGAAAATGGTGTGCGTACTATGGAAAGAGGAATTGTTTCAGCTGGTAGAAATAAAGTTACTGGTGAAAATAATACTCCAAAATTAGAGCTTGTTAGATGTACTTTCCCAAGAAGAGTATATACTCAAGCCCATTTAGATGTAACTGCCGAAGGTATAATTGATCTTTACGAAAAAAGACATCAAATGAAAGGACTTAAAATGGTTTACGAGCCAAAACAACTTCGCTTCTTCCAAGCTAGATTTGAGGAAGTTTAATATCATTTTTAATTAAATAAGTGCTATTTCTGTTTTTAGTATATTAATTGGTTTTTAGTTTAACTCTTTTTAAAATTATTTTGGAGAAGTTATGAAACAAGCTAAATTTTTCATTTTGATATTTGGATTTATAATAGCATTTATATTGAGTTCTTGTGGTGATAATGGAATTGTTGCAACAGACAATGGTACATCTTTAATTGATACTATACTTGATGTTAGTACAAAAGACGTAACGCTTAAACTTAACAATAAAATAGAGATTTTGTTTCCAAAAGGATCAGTTGTTTCAGGTACTAATTTGAAAATATCTGAAAATCCTTCAATTTCAGTTATGTCAACTTTGGAATATAAAATCCTAAAAGTCTATAATGTAACTTTGTCTAACAATGCAAAACTTTTAAAGCCAATAACAGTAACTTTTTCTTATGATCAAGTTAAAATTGATTCTGGAGTTTTTGCGAATGATCTTAAAGCTGCTTATTTTGAAGATGGTCAAGGTAAATGGTCTTTTTATCAAAACACTGTAGTTGATTCTGTAAAGAAAACAATCTCTTTTGTAACTAGTCATTTGACTCCACTTGGTTTTGCTGAATTTATTTCTTCTGGTGGTTATCAACAAAAGTTTGTTTCTACTCACTTTCAGGTATATTATACAAATGCAAGTGCAAACAAAGTTATGTCAAATGATGCTTATGGTACAAGTGATCAACCTTGGCGAATAAAATCAGGAGTTAATTCATCAACACCATTTTATGTTCAAGATTTGAGCCATTGGCTTGAAGAGGCATTTGAAAGATACCAAAGCTTTTATAAGTTTGAGCTCCCTAAAGATACAAATTGTAAAATCAATGTTTACATTAAAACTATTGTTGGAGCTGATGGTGAATATGGCTCAATTACAGGAGTAATATATGTAAATAATAATATGGTCAAACTTGCCAATGTTCAGGATTTGTCATATCCAGAATTATTAAAAAGTGTTGCTGCTCACGAACTTATGCATTATGTTCAAGATAACTATTATGTAATGAATAAAGGAGGATACACTCTTTGGTGGTTAGAAGCAACTGCCTCAAATGCTGATTATATGGTTTGGGGATCTCAATTAAAACATTCTGAATCTTATTGTTGGTCTGAAAATATAAACAATACAAATGGTTCAGTACTTGCTTACAATATATCAAGATCTTGGGATAATTGTACAGGAAGTCCATTTCATTATGTAGCAGGTTGTTTTTTGTCATATTTAACAAATTATTCAAACATTAAGTTTGATCTTTCGAATTTAATAAAAATAGCTGGGAATGATTTTGATTTATCAAGCATAAGAAACATTTTGGATAACAATTTAAGAACTAATTATTTAACTAATATTGGAGAGCAATATGATAAATATGTTAATTGGTTATTTGTACGTTCCAATTCAATGAGTTTAAAATATTCAACATATAGTTCAATTCCAAATCCAGATAATGCTGTAGAATTTCCAATGATATTAGATAAAAACAACAAAAAAGCAACTTTTGACAAATCTTTACCTTATTTATCAGCATATGTAATTAAAATCAAGCCTACTGATGATTCATTAAGAGTTGTGAGAATAAAAGCTGTTTCTATTCCAACAGATATTTACGTTTATTTATATAATAGTGGAGTATCTAGCAGTTTGAATAAAGAGTTGAAAAATAGTGATAGTATAGATATTACAATACCAATTAAACAAATTAAAGATATAGTTGTAATAAACCGTTCAAAAGATAATAACTTAAAACCTATTATTGCTGTAGAATTAGTAACTAAGTCAGACATAATGTCTTCTATAAGTAAAATGAATACTATTGAAATTGATTTGAATACTGATTTCAATTTTTATGGAGCTAATATCTCAACTGTTTATTCTGATACTAAAGGTATTACTCTTTATAAAATTAATATTGATGGATCAAATTTCACTTCTTCTGGAACAGATATTAGGAATAGGTTAACTGACTTTGACACTAAACAAACAAATCAAGAAACATCATTTGAGTTTACAGGTCAAGTAGATGAATCAAAGAAAACCATAGATATAACATATTTCCGAAGAAATTATATGAAAAGTGTTGGGATAGCTGGAGGTAATGCTGGTTCATTAGAAATTGATTCAAATTATCAAAAAATAGTAATAAAAGGATTACCTTATACAGGCATCAACTCTACTTCTGTTTCATTTACAACAATTGGAAGTAATATTCTTAACTATTTAACTGAAAGAAAATATGAATCTTATGGATATCGAAGATATGGTGATGGAACTGTTGATTTAAATAATCGTTGGTCTGCAGGTAAAAATGACTTGATTATTGATGGTACTTCTTTATTTAAAGTTAGATTTTGTATTGATTGTATAAAATAAGAGAGATAAATTTTATCAAAGGCGAGTTAATCTCGCCTTTGATTTGAGCTAAATAATTATAATTTGTATTAAATGTACAATAACTTAATTGGTTTACCTTTTTTGACACTTTCCAAAAGTTTGAAAAGTCTTACCAACACACGTTTTGACAAAAACGTCAAAACTTCTGTCAAAACTAAAAAAGTCAACAAGCGATTAACTTATTGACTTTTCTATACTTAACTACATTTAAGTTGTGATCCCAAGGGGACGGTTTAGTGTAGTTTTTTATGATTACATGTAATGATAAATTGAATCCATAACAAGTCGTAGTAAGGCTTTCAAAGATTGTTTTAAAAAATATTATTACTTCTGACAACTTATAATTCTTTAAAAAAGCTCTGAATTTAGCTCTGAATTTTAAAAAAAATAAATTTTGATATATACATTATAACTATAATTAATAGAGGTTTATTATGTATATTAAAATTGGTTTTTATTTAGACAACTATAATGTTGCAAAGTCAAGTATTTGTATGAGTTTTTACATCAATGGGAAAAGATATTCATTTTCTATCAAAATGAGTTTACCTGTAGAATACTGGGATAAAAAATTACAACTAGCAAGTCCTAAGTATTCGTTATCAACTACAATAAACAGTAGAATTTATGAAATTAAAACATTTTGTGAAAGACATTATGTACTTTCAAACCAAGTTGGGATCTTTCAAATTGATGGCTTTCTCGGGGATATTAAAGAATTTATAAAAGGCAAACCTAACAAAGATAATAAGAATGATTTAAGTAAATCATTTTTTAACTTATGGCTAGATTTTATTAATTATAAAAAAGAAAATGGATTAATCTGTCATAAAGTAGTTTTATTATATGAAAGGTCCAAAAGATTTCTATTTGAATTTAGAAAAGAAACTACTTTTGAATGTATAGATGAAAGATTTCTAATCGAATTTCGAACTTTTCTAATAAAAAAGAAAGATTATGAAATAAATGGAACAACACCAATTCTTAAAAATGCTTTATTGGTATTTTTAAACTGGGCAACTGCTAATGGATATAATAATAATATGAAGTATAAAAATTTCAAAATTAGTAATACAGAGAAACATCATAACGTTTATTTATCACTTAAAGAATTAGAAAGAATTAAAAATATTGAGAATTTGCCACCTTATTTAGAAAATACAAGGAATTGGATGATGATAATGAGTTATACTGGACTTAGAGTATCTGATGCATTACGATTAGACAATTCAAATGTCAATTTGAAAGAGAAGACAATTGATATTATAGCTCAAAAAACAAAATCAAGAGTGATTATTCCAATAATATCACTATCTCTTCCATATATTGAGAAACTATTGAATAATGAAGTTTATAAAATTTCCGAACAAAAATTAAACAATTACTATAAAGAACTATGTAAGTTAGCAAGTATTGATAATAAAATTACAGTTAGTACTTTTAAATTGAAGAAAACTGAACAGATTTTACCTAAATACGAATTAATTACCAATCATTCATTTAGAAGATCTTTTGCTACAAATTCTTTATCACTTGGAATACAGCCTTCTAATATAATGAAGATTACTGGGCATAAAACTCTTTCAAGCTTCGAGAATTACATTGGATTTACAGTCCAAAATGCTGTAGACGAAGTTAGTAAAGCTTGGAATTCAATTTCTTAAAAATCCTTTCATTCAAATGAAAAGCCTTATCTACTTTTTTTCAGATAAGGCTTTATATTTACTTCCCAACATTCTCTAAATATTCTATAACATCTCTCTTATAAAACATCATCTTACAGTTTCGATTTTTACTCAAACAAATCAGTTTGCCAGAATTAACAAGTTCTGTTACTTTGTTTGGATGAAATCCAATTAACTCTGAAACTTGTTTTCGAGTAAGGACTTCTAATGAATTAGAATTACTATTTCTATTCTTTAATTCATTTAGTTCTTGTTCTAAAATTAAGAGTCTTGCTCTCAAATCACAAGTTGCTACTTCTATATATTCGTTTATAACTTCTTCCATTTAATCACCTTTTATAATTATTTATTAAAACTTATAATTTATATATTTGAAAAATATTTTTCTTTAAAAATACAATTAAAGTCGATGATATTTTTACTGTAATGACATTTTATTGGTTCTTCATTAGATTAAAATGACACTTTACTTAATACTATTTAATAAATATCCCAGGCCTCAGCCTAATAAGTTGAGGCTTTTTTTATAACCTTCTCACCACCTGTCGCATGCACACATATATTGCAATATGTTTAATTTCAAATCTAGAGAAACTTATGTATCAATTCTATAGTATATTATCATTATTATTTGGATTAATAATTGGCTTTCTGGTTTCTAACTTCAGAATATCCCAAACACAACAAGAAATTAGAAAGCTCTATCAGAAGTACTATAACCAGTTTGATAAGGACTTTGTAAGCTTCAAGGCTAATTCTATATTAGAATTTCAAGAACAAATCAAACAAATGGAAGGAGAACAAGTTGAGAATTTTTATCTTATAAATAAGTTAGATGAACTAACAAAAAATCTATCAGAACTAAAGAATAAGGTAGATATACTAAATGATAATTATTATAATTTTCGAAAAAATTTAGGTCGAAAACCAATTGAAGAATTGGCCTATACTATAAAAAACTATTTATCTTCTATGAAATGTATATCGAATAATATAGATAATTAGTAATTACATAAGAAAACAATTAAACTTTATTAGATATACAATCATTACAAAAGCAATAACTCTCGGAACTTAAAGAGAAGTTTACTGCAAATTTTGTAAACATTGCAGATAGAATTTCTGAAGCCAAGACTCAGGGGTTCTTTAACCAAATAAAATCCAAACTTTATTTGACTTCCCACCATCTGTCGCTTGCACATATACATTGCATTATGTTTAATTTCAAATCTGGAGAAACTTATGCAATACGATTTAAAACCAACACCTTGGGCAATGATAAAAAGAGCCCAATTCAATGTAGTACATGAAGAATATAAAAAAGGAAAAAGGAAAGGACCTTGGAGAAATAAACACGAACATTCTATTTTTGAAGAGTGGGAGCTTGTTAATAAATTCATTGAAGGGAAAAAATATAACCAGCTATATGTGGCAGTAAAATATGGCTTGGATGCTTTCTTTGACCTTTGGACTAAACTTGATGATATCGAAACAAATACAGCACTTTTTAAAGAAATCCTTGAATCAACTTTGGAAGATGATAAGATTGACTTCAATTTGGAATCATCTGTTTATATGAAAATTATTTCAATGAAATATTCAGATTTCATTTATACCAATGTGGATGACTTGAGAGATTCAAATTTTAGAACATTTTTTGATTATGACAAATCAATGTATATTCCACCTCTGTATAAGAATTTTGTTTTGAAAGATTTTTTTAAAAGCTGCGAAGATGCTAATGAATATGAAGCACCAGAGCTAAATATGGAATGTTTGAATGTATTGGACGATCGCACTATATATAGAGAGTTTGATCGTAATTATATTATTACCAAAATTGTAAAAGAAAATCTTAATGGAGAATTCAAATTCCTTGATGAAATGATTGATAATTCAAAATGTATCTGTGAAAATTATATATTAAATTAGGAGAAAAATATGAAATTCGATTTAAAACCAACACCCTGGGCTATTATTAAAAAAGCCGAATTTAAAGATGATTTGCTAAATACAATCAATCCATTTTCTTATGATGGAATGATAGAAGAATGGCTATTATTCAAAAGAGTAGAAAAAAAGAATAGTTATCATAAATTGATAAAATTTATTGATCATAGATTGTATTATTTTGGAGATTTGGATTACAAAATAGATAGAATTAATATTGATGATGAAGGAAATCTATTAACTGGAGAGAATAAATTTATATTAAAAACAGCAGACGAAGTAAAAGAATCAATTAAAATGAAGCAATTAGCTATGACTTATACTAATTTCATTTATCTTGATAATGAAACTCTATATAATATATTTATGGACTATTTTTTCTTTGATTGTCAATTAGAAGATATACCAATTGTTTATATGAACTATGCAATTAGAAATTTCTTTTTATCTAAATATAATTTTTATTATACTGCTCCATATTTTGATTACAGTATTTTAAAACCTTTAACTATAGATAATATTGTTGAAAATTATAAAATTAATAAGATGATTACTAATTCTTTAGAAGAATTTCTTTTCGATGAAAATAGCTGGGATATGATTAATGAAATTAACTCAAACCTTTGGCTAGAATATCCTAAATTGAACTAGCTTTTACTTCAGCTTCGCAATATGGGTGAAAATCGCAATCTCCACAAAGTTTTTTGCCCATATTTGCAACTGGTCTAACAAATGTTTTCTTTTCAATATTTTCTACAGTTTGAGTTATCACATCAATAGTGCTTTCTATATTTTCATTTGACTTGGGAAAAGTAATATAAGGATCTTCGGCACCAGTGTAATACAAGTGCATTTGGCTCACTTTGATATTATTTTTCTCTTCTACAATATGCGAATATATTTCTAATTGCCTTTTGTATTGCTCAAGTACTGGCTTGTCAAGAGGATTATCTGGGTCTGGCTTTACTTTTTCAGATTTGAAATCAATAATCTCAATAGTTCCATTTTCACCTCTTATCAAATCTATAGTTCCTTTGAGGATATACTTGTCTTTCACAAGGGAAATATCTACTTCTGCTTCTTGAATCATATCCCAATTATTACTCAATTTTTGGGCATAATCTTTCACTTGCTTTAGAGCAGCGATTTTCTGATTAGGTCCTAATTGTGTTTTTAGAATTTTAGAAAGTTCGTTGTAATTTTGATTGTACCATATTTCAATATTTTCATCATTAATTTCTTGATATTTTTTTTGAATAGCCATTTTATGCACATCTTCAATTGTTTGATGTACCAATACTCCAAACATTCTGCTTCTTATTTTCACAGCAGCAAATTCTAGTTCTTTGTAAAATTTGTATTGATATGGACACTTTTCATAAAGAATAATATTAGAAGTAAATGCATATTGCTTTTTGATATTTACTGGCTTTAGCTCTTCAAGATGCAAATTCGAATAATCATTACTCGGATCGTTCCAACTCAAAAGGCTGTTATACAGTGGTTGGAAATACTTAGAAGGAGATTTATGACCTTCGTTCTTTTCATAACAAGATAAAACCAATAAATTTTGAGGTCTTGAAAATGCAGTATAAAAAAGTCTATAAAAATCAAAATACTTGATTAAATCATTTGGTTCAAACAGTGGCTTCTTGTGATATTGTTGAAGCAATTCATCTATCTCAATTTCACTTTTGGCTTTGTTTTTAGGAATACTACTTAGTGAATCCACCATTACTATTGGGAATTCCAAACCTTTGGCTTGATGTACAGTCATAAATGAAATACAGCCCTTAGGAGCATATTCATCAAAATCTGAAAATTCTTCTATGCCACCACGTATCAAATAGTGCATATAAATATTAAAGAAATGCCTTTTGGTATATTCGAAATTAGAGACTGTAAAGACAGATAAATTCTTTAAAAATTCGTATTTCACTAATATCTTTGAAAACTGACCAAGATTATAAGCAGCTCTCAAATCATAAGCTGGAGAATTTAACTCCACATTCAATATCTCTGAAAACATTGGGAACGCTAATAAATTATAGAATAATGTTCCAAATCCATAATCTGCATTTTCTTTTAATTCTCTATGTGCTTCTCTTTTGATATGGCACCAATCCAAAAGAGCTTGATGTTTAGTCAAATCATCAATAATTGCACCTAAAAAGTATTTTGAACAATCATCATAATATGCCCAAGTTTTCAATTCTGCCGACTCATCCCACTGCAAATCTCTAATCAAATCTGGAAAAAGATAAATCATAGCACCAAAGATAAGGCGAATTTCACTTCTTTTGAAGAATAAATCTGACCTTGGCGAAAAAACGTGAATATCATTTTCTTCAAGGAAATTCACCAAATCAATTGTTTTTTCACTTGCAACTGATCTAAATAAGAAAGCAATTTGATTATAATCTTGTAAGATACCCTTATCTTTAAAATCTTTTATAAATCGTAATACTTCATTGTGCCAATCGCTTACGTCACCACTTGAAGAAACCTTTACAACAGAGTTATATGTTGGAAAAGATTTGTCTTGTGCCTTAAGGTTTTTGTCAAATCTAAAGTTTTTATCTTCTAATTGCCAAGAGCTTATACCATCACTTTGGTAACTGCGAATAAAATCAGAATAAAATTTGATAATACCAGGATGAGAGCGGTAATTATTCTCTAATTTGATTTCTCTAAAATTAGTATTTCCTTCAAAATTCTTTCCAAATTCAAGTATATTCCTTATACTTGCACCTCTAAAGCGATACAAACCTTGATCATCATCACCAACTACACATATATTTTGAGTAGCTGAGTCTAAAATTTGGAAAATAATAGCTTCTTGAATAGTATTAGTATCTTGATATTCATCTATCATCATATATTTGATTCTTTCTTGAATAGTCTTTTGTACTATTGGATTTTGTTCAAATAATTTATGAGTGATGGTTTGAATTGTAGCAAAATCGAGACAATTATGCTCATTGAGGATTTTTAGATACAATTCATAAAACTCTGCCAAAGCTAATATTAC
>JAPLFM010000138.1:13593-19401 GCA_026390675.1 Candidatus Kapaibacterium sp.
TACTATTCATAAAACTCTGCCAAAGCTAATATTACTGCATCTTCTGACTTTTTCAATTCTTTTATATCCAAAAGCTCTTTAGAGATTTTAGATACATTTTTCAATACTCTTTCAGATTTTGTCCAATTAGATGTTTCTTCTTTCTCACCCAATATCAACCTGCAATTTTCAATTTCTTCAAATCTTTTGATATTCTCATATATCAGATAATTTAATTCAAAATCGTCAAGCATACGATAGTTTCTTGAAAGGTCTGTATGAATCCTATTTTCTTCCAAAATGCGAAGGAAAATAGAATGGAGAGTGCCAATATACATTTCATTGAGGTTGAACTTGATACCACAGTCTATTATACGATTGGAAATACGAGTTATAAGCTCGCTGGCTGCCTTTTGAGTGAAGGTTGCTATTAATATCTCTTCTGCCTTCAATCCTTTCTCTAGGACTAAATAAACCACCTTTTCTACTAGAGTTTTTGTTTTGCCAGAGCCGGGACCAGCAATAATTAGTAGAGGTCCATCAGTATGTTTGATTGCTTCTACTTTTTCGGCATCTAAGTATTTATCAAATTCGTATTTTGTTTGCTTTGTCATTTCTTTTTCAATTAGCTTAGGATAATATAAGAATCTATATTCTTCAATCTTACAAAATTAGAATATTTTTCCAAAATATTACTATTTTTTATGTGGGTGAGGTGGAAAAGAACTTATGAGAAAGAGAAATCATATGTAAATTGTACTATTTGAAAAGAAATGAAAGAAATTATTTCACATTTTGAAAGAATTTTGTAAATAGTCTTTGATTTTACAATGTAATGTCGTGTTATGAGTTAAGTTTGAATTTGTTTCAAACAATAATATGGAAATAAAAATGAGAAAATATTGGCAAGTGTCATCTGGTAGTAAGCAAAGAGATTTTAGTGATATATTTATTAAATATGGAGTTTTTGCTACAAATGATGATACTAAAACAACAAAATATAAAAGTTTACTTAAAGAAATGAAAGAAGATGATATTTTGATTTTAAAAAAAGGCCTTAATACAGTTATAGCAATTGGTAAAATTAAAAGTAAAAAGGTAGAAGAAGAATCATGTTATTTTAATTTTGATGGTTGGAAATTAAATTATTTTAAAAAAGTAGATTGGTATTTACCTTTTAATGGAAGAGAGAAATTTAGTGATAGAATCTTAAATCAAGGTACAATTTCACAATGTCATAATCATGAAGTTATAACATTCGCAGACAAAACATTAAAATGTGTAACAAAAAATATAGTTGAATTTGAAATACAAAAAGTTAGTGAAATAAGTGATGAAAAAATAATAGAAACATTAATAAACAATGGAATGAAAGTTCAACAGGCAGAAATATTTACCTCTACTATGCTGGGTGTAAGAAGGTTAGCAAAGTATTATACAACAAAATTCGAGTGGAAAGAAATAAATGAGAACCAAGTAAAATGTTTTTTAGTAATCCCCTTGTTATTGGCTTTAGGCTGGAGTGAACAACAAATAATTTTGGAATACAAGTTAACTCGGCAAAAAGCAGATATTGTGTGTTTAGATAAACCTATACATTTAAATAATCATAATATCAAATTATTAATTGAAGTTAAAAAGTTATCCGAAGGATTAGATTTCGCAATTGATCAAGCAATAGATTATGCAAAGAGTTTTAATGAAATCAATGAAAATAAAATTAATACTTTAGTTTTAACAAATGGATTTTGTTACCAAATATATTTAGTAAATAACAAAAATGAATATGTAAAAAATTCATATATCAATATTTTGGAACTTCTTGAAAAGTACCCTTCTACACCTGAATCAAAAGGTGCATTGGAAGCTATAATAAAGTTACTAAGAATTTAAGTTTATTTAATTTTATATTTTAATGGAAATAGAATGAAAATAAAATATGACAAAGAAGTTGATATAATGAATATACAATTCAGCGATGCAGAAGTATATGAAACTGATGAAAATAAATCTGGTATAATCATAGATTATGATATTAATGGTAAAATTATAGAAATAGAAGTACTAAATGCTTCAAAAAATAATTACCAACCTATGAAAGTAGAATACGAATATGCTTAAGTAAATAATTTTATGAGGAATGTGGATTTGCATCTTTGAGCTTATTTAGATTAGAAAGAGTAAACAAACTTAATATATCTTTGTTATTCTATTTATAAATGTTAAATTTGAAAAAGTTGAATTCATAAATAAAAATATAAAAATGATTCCTTTAAAATTGTTTAATAACCCATCCAAACATTTGAACTATGATAATTTATTAAAATTATCAGAATCTCCGTTGTTCAATTTGTCTTTATCCTCAAAAGAACTTTTCCATAGTAATTTTTTAGCTTGGTTATGGACTATTGAAAAAGAATGTAAAGATAATTTGACAATTGGAAGGTGTATGCTGATAAAATTCATTGAAAAAGCTATCGAACCTGAAAAATGCAAAAAAGATATGATAGATAAACTCAAAGGAAATTCATATTATGAGATATTAAGAGAAGAAAATCAAATTGATTTAACAATTAAAATTTGGGATTTAAAGCAAACTATCGAAGATATATTTAAAAATACTAAAAAGAAAGAACCAATACATCAAATTTTTGTTGAAGTAAAAATAAAGAGTTTACCTAGTATTAGCCAACTAATCGAATATTATTTAAAAAATGATAGAATACTTAATGAAAAAGTAAAAAACGATGGAACATCAAAATATGATGTTTGTTCAGATAAATTTGTATTGCTAACCCTTATGGACTTAACAGATGCAATAAAAAACAAAATTAATTTGATTAGTTCAAAATCTACTAATTGTAATGAAAGAGAAACAATTATTGGTAATGAAATTAATTCAAGTTATTCTAAAGAAACAGATAGAACATTTCTTTTGAATAAGGTAAAAAGTATTATAATTGATTGGAAACATCTAACTTTAAGTGATTATTTTGATAGTCTCTCATTTGATGACTGCATAATTGATAAAATTGATTATGAAAATGGGATTCTTATAGATTACAAAGAATTTATTAAAACTTTAAAAGAAAGTTTAAATAAAGAGTTCCATTCTTATTTACCTCCATCTACATTTGGCTCTAGAAATTTTTTAATAAATTTTGATGCCTATAACTCAATTCGAATCGGTGATTTATTCCAAAAGTATTATTCTTCACTTTTAGTAGATTATTTCATTGATAAAGTTAATATTGGAAGTTGTACTTCAAATTGTTTAATTTATGATGACAATTGGAAATTTACTCCTGATGATAATTGGCATATTAGTTCAAGTTATTCCAATAGTACTTTTAATATTTCAATATTTAGAAAAATAGACGAAAATTGGTATTTCGGTATTCAAATTCAAAGTAACCAATTTAGAATATTCGTTGAGAATAATGTTATTAAAAAAGATAAAATTAAGGATGCTATTGAATGTAAAACCACCAAAAAAATTCTATCATTTATTAATCTAGATTCTATGTGGATAGATAGTTCATGTTTTAAAACTCCTTTTTCATTTTTTAAAATTTCTCCACATAACTTAGATTCTCCTAGTCCACCACCAATACCATTTGCATTATTAAATTATAATAAGAAAGGGAAAGGAAATCCAAGTTTAAATTCCTTTGCACCTGGGCATGTTTATGAATATTTTAAAATTGATGATCTTGCAACAATTGTAGATTTAAAAAATAATATTGAAATTTTAATAAAACATGCGAATTTAAATATTTCACAAATAAAATCTGATTTAAAATTAATTAAATAAGGTCAACTTTAAAATTCATATAAAAAACCACCCTTCAAAAGTGGTTTTGGATTTATTTTATCTCTAAACAAATCTCATGAACAACATCACCATCACCACCCACCACTCAGCATTCTGGATATCCAATGCAGGATTAATATACCCTGTGGCTACTTCGCATATTAGATTTGTGATTGATAACGCAGATTTATTTGACATGAGTAAAGATGATATAAAAGTCCTATATGCCACTCATAATGAGAAAATTGGTTTTGAAGGAAAAGCAAGAAAAGAGATTATGTCTGAACTTATTTCAAATGGTTGGATTAGAACAAGATATAAAGAAAGTAATAATGAAAACTTCTGGACTTTAGAACTAAATGAGCTCACTGAAAGCTCCATTCAAAATATATTAAAATGGAAAGAAATGCTTTTAAGCTTGAATCAAGATTTGAGAAACAACTTAAATACTACTGTTAAAATTATTACCCTAAAAAATAATAAAGAAATAAAAGTAAGCCTGGATGAGCTTTCTTCCTTAAGACTTGCTTAATCTATATTTAGATGTCCGACACCTTTGAGGTGTCCAACATCTTTTTATTCATATTAATTTAACTCTAATGGAGTTTCTGGTTCAGTTTCCTCATCAATTATTTCAGCATTTTCGATTAGTTCTTTTGGGATTTGTTTATTTGGTTTTAATCCAAGATTTTTTAATAATTCAACTTGTCTTACTAGGTTACCACTGCCTTCAGATAGTTGACTTATAGCTGTGTTGTATGAATTCTGTGCTTTTGTTAGACTTATCCCAATATCTAATAATGTATTTGAAAACCCAGCAAACTTTTCATATAGAGCTGTACCTCTTGCAACTATTGCTTTCAAATTATCACTTTGATATTGTTGTCTCCATACTTCATTTATTAATCTTAATAATGCTATTAAATTTGTAGGACTACTTAAAACAATATTCTTTGTAATTGCTAATCTCATTATTTCTTTATCACCAATTAATGCTGCAAAATATGCTGGTTCAATCGGAATAAAAAGTACGGTTAAATCAAGTGATGAAGTAAGACTATGGTACTTTTTTTCACTTAAATCACTAATATGTTGTTTGATTGAACTAATATGATTCTTCAGATAGTTTTCTTGATCTTCTTTACTATTGGAATTAAAATATTGCTCATAAGCTACAAGCGAAACTTTAGAATCAATTATTATTGTTCTATCTTCTGGTAATTTTACCATAACATCAGGTCTTAAAGTTTTACCATCTTCACTAATTATACTTGATTGGATAAAATATTGTTGATTTTTAATTAATCCTGAGCTTTCTAAAACACTTTCTAAAATCATTTCACCCCAATTCCCTTGAGTTTTAGTTTCTCCTTTGAGTGCCTTAGTAAGATTTTGTGCATCAAGACTAATTGAATTAGTTTTCTCTATTAAATCTACTACTTTATCAGAAAGTGAAGTCCTCATCGAATTTTCTTTTTCATAAGTATCTTCTATTTTCTTTTTAAATGATTCAATATCTTTTCCCAATGGCTCCAAAATAGAATTCAAATTAACTTTATTCAAATCAGTAAATTTAGTTGATTTTTCTTCAAGGATTTTATTAGCAATATTTTCAAATTCAGTTGTTAGCTTTCTATTCATTTCTTCCATTTCATTCTTCTGAGTATCGAGTTTCTCTAAATTTGATTTGTTAACGGCATTGGCATTAGCTAACTGATACTTTGTGTCATTCAGTTCATTATTTATTTGATTAGCACGGTGATTTAACTCATCTTTTTCTTTGATTTTTTCAGTTAATGCTTCTTTATATGAATTCAAATTAGCATTTGCATTGTGCAACTCCTGACTAAGATATAACTTAGTCTCTATAAGTTCTTTATTTTCTTCAAGTGTTTTTGCAAGTTCATTACTTTTTTCTAAAAGCCTATTTTGAATATTTTTAAATTCTGATTCAAAACTTGCTTTATAAGTAGAGAATTCAATTTCCTTATCACTCAAAAGTTTGGTAGAATTCA
>JAPLFM010000138.1:19444-25919 GCA_026390675.1 Candidatus Kapaibacterium sp.
AATTCACTTTTTCTGAGTTGGATTTTGTTTGAGAGAAAAGCCATCCGAAAATAGCTCCAACTATTATTCCGATAATAATATATAAAATCATTTTAATTTTCCTTATGTTATTAATTATTAAATTTTCAAACTCACTAAAGCCAATCAAACCAAGTGGCTTGATTTACAAAGGGTACATTATTATTAACACAAACTTTCATTGTATGACCAGTGCCTCCTTTCATCGGATTACTCAAATCATCATAGAATATTCCAAAACTCGCTGGAGGAAATTCTGAAGTGCCAAGCACTTTTGCAGTATCTCTAAGGATATATGCTGCATTGATAGAATTTTTGTTAATATCACCTTCAACATACATTTCAATCAGTTTGGACATCTTTTTATTAATTTTAGATTCATTCACAAGCTTTAGCTCACTCTTAAGATTGATTTCCTCTAAATTAATAGTAGTTCCAGCATAATTGAATTTATTTCTATGCTTTGTATAAGGTACAATCACACTAACTTTATCCTTATCTATTTCTGCAACTCCTGAAACGAAATGAAAATCTGCTCCATCGGCATTACCACTACGAAATGAAATATATTTGGTGGAAGAAGCAAGTAATTTCCCTAATTTCTTTAATTTTTCTTTATCTGCTTCAGCTACATGACGCTTACCTTCCAGAAGGACAATAGAGCCAAGGTAGTCATATTTATTTATAAAATCTTGTAAAGTCATAATTGATTATCCAATTTTAGTTTATTCCTAATTTCTTCCATTTCTGTTTTTACAATTGAAATAATAGTAAATATTATTACTAACCAAGTTAAAAGGAAAGTTATATTACTTAACAAAAGCAATTCAATTTCAAATCTATAAATATTATTCTCTAAGAATTCAAGTGTACTTTTATAATTGGGATTATTCTTATTTTGAAAAAGCTCAATTTGATTTTTCCAGTAATCAACTGTTGTCTTAGTTGATTGGCTCGCACTGATAACATAAGTTGTAAATGTTCTAATTCTATTGCTCTCAACCCAAAACTCAGGATTATATGCAAATACTAATCGCTTTGAAACAAATGTAAAAGAAATATATAGCAATACAATCATTGATAAAGCTAAAAGTAATTTCTTAATATTCCTACTAAATGTATTTCTAAATTGAATGACCTCTTTAATTTTTAGATTTAGAATAAATAAAAAGGTTTTAAGTATGTACAATAGCATTAGATAATGAATTGAATTTTTATAAACACAATAAATTGCAAATATAAATAGAATTATATCGATTAGATTGAACAAATTTAAGAAGTAATATGTAGTATTTGTAAAATGGAATTTTGATACTATTTCTAAAAGAAATATCAAAAGTAAAAAAGCAAATAAAACCTGAAAGCCTCCAATTGGTAAGTAGCTAATCCAATGATATAAATAACTATCTTTAAAATAGCTAAAAAAAGTAAATAATAATCCACTAAAAGAAAGATTTGTAATGGATATATAATCTATCAATTTTGATTTGATTTCATAAGTCATATTGAGGCTCCTAAATTTAATTTACAAGATTTGTTTAAATTTCAGATGCAATATAATTTGATGAGCGACAGGAAGTGGAAAATTTATTTTATTTTTGTTAGGATTGAATTGATAGTTTGTATGGGGATTGTGTTTATCTCAGACTTATCATAAATTGATATTAAAAAGATTGTTTCGTTAATCACTTTGTAGTAGGTAATAATTCTCAAACCGCCAGATTTGCCTTTACCTTTTGATTTAACAGACAATCTTATTTTAAAACAATTGCCACCTAATGCAATCCCGTAATCAGGATTAGATTTTAAATGTTCAACTAACTCCTTTAGTTCAAGTTTTAAAGACGGATATTTTTTATTCAACTTTTTAGCTTGTTTTTCAAAAATATCAATCGTTTGAACACTATAATTCATTTATAAAGTCCATAGCATTACGAGATTTAGCTTTCCCTGAATTAATTAAATTAATCTCGCTTACTGCTTCTTCTAATTCATTTAACCAAATACTTTGAGGAGAAACTTTGTGTTTGGAAATAACATAACCTAATGAATTTATAAATTCATCAAAAGCAATAGCTTTTTCATCTGGGATTTCTAGTAAAATATTCATTTGTGTCTCTAAAAATTATTGTTAAAATGACGATAATTAAATTTAATAATTGTATATATTTTGAGATAATAGTTATTAAGCGAGTACTAGTATTGTGATATTTTACACTAATATTAAATAGAAATGGAACAAATCAAAATTATACTAATCCTTTATCTAATAAATTTCTTAGAAATTGTGGCTGTTCGTTAAATCGTCTCTTCTGTTCTAGACTAAATCTTTCAATTCTAACATAAGGTTCATCTTCCAAATATTTAGCTTTTAAATCAGATATAGTTTGATCATTAGGATAATAACCGTCAGGAACTGAATTATATTTATCTATATTATTGTCAAAACCACTTTCATAAATATAGTTTTTAAAAATTATTTCTACTTTTATCTGTCTTTCTCTTTGAATTTTAACAGTATAAAAATCTAACCAAGCACACCTACTTTCCCTACCTTTGTCTTTACAACAAGTTACTAAAATGTCATTACCAAACCATGAATCCTTCACATTTTTCTTAAAACATTCACAGTAATTTTGTGAATTTGAATTCTCATCTTCTCCATTTATAGAAATAAAACATATTACTTGTTCTATTTCATTTTCTTGTATTTCTATATACTTTTTAGAAATAGTTTTCCTACTTGCAAAAATTATAATATTTTCAAAACTTTTGTCATTGTAAATTAATAATGGTAAGCCAAGTTTATAGATCTTTTTAGCCCACCTTTTAAATTTTAAATGTATTAGAACAAAATTGGAGAGCATAACATAATCTTCATAAATAGCAGTTTTCTTTAATGCAATTTGAATGATTTTTTTAACTAGATGTAAATCAACATTATTATCTAAAGCAGATTTGGCAATATATAAATACTTTACAAACTCTATTTCATCTTTTCTTGATTCATCAAAGTCCCTAATCTTTATAGATTTATATGCCTCAGTATAAATCTTGGTAATTTCCTCTTGATTTAAACTCTCTGAACTAAAAAAGCCAGCAATCATATCATTGACATTCTCTTCAATGGTTTGTTCCAAATGGTTTATTTTTTCAACTATATTTCCATTAGGAAGTATTTTCTTAATCATTTCAAAACCTTTAATAATTTGTATAAAAGTAAAATACAAATCTAATTAGTGAAGCGACAAGGGGGGGGGATTTTAATGAAACATATTAAATATCGTTATGAGTTTGGCATAAATCATCCATTTTTAAAAGAAAATTTAGTCTCAATTCGATGGTCGGAGCGTTTACAATTTCATTATAGTAATTATATAAATAAGTATTTATTGCAGTTTGCATTGCATTTCTATAATATACTGTTTCATGATTATTTCTTCTTCTTATTATAACATTTATATTCCGATTATAAACAGCTCTAATTTTACAATTATTATTTGTATCAGCAAGATGTATTAAATAGTTCCTGTAATTGTCATAAAACAACTCTGCTAATGTATAATTATCATTATTCATATTATTAATCTGATGATTAAAATATAAACTAAATGGGTGCTGACTATTTAAAAAATCAACAACTAAATTTCGACTCGTGTCCTGTCTATTCACAATTTGATTTTGGGAATGATGATTATAGAAATCTTCATCTTCCATACTTAATCTAAATCCACCATTTACATATTTACCCTCTCTAAATGATGCCAAGAATTCAATTAAAACGCATTGTATAGTAGTAATTATAAAACCTTCACCTAACTTAATATTTGAGTTAATAATTGATCTTAAAGGATTTAAATATTTTGTTCTTAGACTGTTCCTAAAATAATCATTAAAAGCCTGTTGCCAATATACGTTATTAACATTTTCAAGATTTTCTCTTAAATGTACTCTTAAATTTAACCAATCAGCTTTTGTTTTTGTGCCAGCAATTTTTGTATTTAAGTTCATAAGAATGATTAATATTATTTAAAAACTTCAGCAATAATTGGATTTTGAAATTTAGAAGTATTAATAATTTCTTGATTTACTCCTAATTTAGAGATAGTAGTAAGATTATTTAAATAGTTATGATTATATAACTGTTTAACAACATAGTTATTATCAATATTGTTTTTAATGAATAGATAAACTTCTTTTTCTTTAAAACTTAAATCATTTCTATTCAATAACTTATCAATTCTAAATAAAATCCCCTGATTTGTCATTTGATTTTGTTTTAATTGAGAAGTGTTAACCTTCGTTTCTACTATTTGAACTTTTTTGATTGCTCCTTGTAGATCATATTTTGCAAATATATGGTCAATTCCTTGATTACCTTGATATTTTGAAAGAATTTTTTCATAACCTTGAGATGTTATAAGTCTATTAGTTATATATTCTCCATTTTTCCCAATTTCAATTGTTGACTTAGTTAAAATTGGGTATTTACCCTTAAGATATTTTACTTCATCTGATAAATAAGGTGTTTTTTCTAATGCCGATGTGATTTTTTCAATTACTTTTGGTGAATTCTCAATTAATTCATATGCTAATGGTTTCTCAACTTGAATAGCTATTGATTGACCTAAAAATAGTAAAATTAAAAATGAATATGTACCATATTGTACTTCATCACTTGCTGTAAATTTATACAATAGAAATGCAACGGTCATTAATATAAAAGGAGATATTGCAATGAATAAACTTAAAGTAAAAGGCATATCTAAATAAATAACCTCAAATAATTGAAAAATACAAACAAATAGTCCATAATACAAAATTATAGAAAAAACTAAATACCAAAAATATTCAATTCCCTTTATTCTTGCTTTTCCCCAAGTAAATGAGGATATTCCTAATCCTATTAATACAATATTAGTTAAACAAATGAATATAAAAAATTCTTTTTGAATTTTCAAAAAACTTACCAATATAAAAATTATGGCAATTACGAATAATATTTTTATAAGATTTAACATAATTTTCCTCTAAAATATTATTAATAAAAGCTTCTACCAATACAAATAGAGTTATATAAATTTAAAAGCCTATTATTCAATGAATTATGAACTTTTCTTATAGATTGGAAATTTTGAGGTTTGATAGGATTACCATTGTAAAATTCTTCTCTTAAAATTAAACTAACATTTAGTAAATTTTCTAATTTTAAATGTTCAATAGTTCCTATTTTGGAGAAAACATAGTTATTTAAATTCAATATTTCTAAATCATATTTATAATTTATATCTGTACTTTGTAAATAAGGATAATAATCATTCTTTAATATTACATTAGCTTCCTCTTTTGATATAGCTTTTCTAGCAATTTCAATTTTACCTGCTAGTAGCATTTCATTGCTGTTATTTCTTCTAGTAATTAGCCAAACAATTTCATTAATTTGCATATTTTTTAAAATTGATTGGTTTGAACTTGTCAAATAACACAGACTTCCGAAATCAGTGTTTAATCTTTCTGGATTCCAATATTGTAAATAATTCATAAAAAACCTAATAAATATTTGTACTTATTTAAAATCTTCTTAAAACTGGTTTATCAACTAAATCTGTAAAACTTAAATCTTCATTAATTACAAAAGCTCTATAATCTCTATTTCTAATATCATTTTTGAAATTTTGGTTTTGTATATCTAATTCTGGGAATCCACCTGGAGCAAAAATAAATAAGTTTTTACTTGGTTCAAAATTATTACCCATATTATTCAAGATTTCTCTAATTTGAATTTTGATTTTTTCTATATTTGAGTCATTATTAGAACCTTTATGTAAATAGTATGCAATCAGAACTTTTTTTAAATTCATTCAATTGCTTTAATTCATGCGTCCATGTTTTATAACTCATTTCATGTTCTAAAGCATATTCTAACTTAAAGTTCTTATTAATTTTAGAACCTTGTCCAAAAGTAAAATCAATTCTATTTCTTCTTCCATTATCTGTAACAAAGTGAAATTCTCCATTATGTGATGCATAATTAATATTATCATCAACAAAACCTAAATGATTACCTACTCTATGAAGAACATTCTCAATCATTTGAGTAAATTGAGGGTAAGTAAAAGCACTGTTCGGATAAGAATCATAAATAGTTTCCCAATTACTATTTGTATCTTTAATACTTTGATTTATACCAATGTATAACTCTTCAGCAAATGACTTCCAAAATTCTTCCATAAAGCACCATCAATCATAATAAAACAATTATCTTCACTTATCCTCTGCACTTTTGTCAAAAATCAGAATATCAAAAATACAACATACAAAAATATCTTAAGGTGGGTTCTAAAAATTGATTTTTAAAATTTCTTGCAAAACAGAACCCAATAGTTTTGCTCAATTAATGTTTATATTAATTCAAATATAATGTTTTATATTGATTAAAACAAATATATTCTATCTA
>JAPLFM010000155.1 GCA_026390675.1 Candidatus Kapaibacterium sp.
ATTTGGAAAATTTTTCCAAATTGCGAAGCAATTGGGTCAATCGACCCGTCTTCCGCCATCTTGTTTTTGTCTGGTTATTTTCTCTCCAGTGAAGTGATATTTTTAGTAGCAAAGTTTATATTTCTTATCAAACTTTTATCTAATACTATTTTGTAGAGCTTCTGTTTCTGCAAATATTTGTTAATTTACTCCGTCTTGAAAAGAAATAAAATCTATGCTGATTTTATTTTTATGCTTATTTTACATAAAGTACAGTTTCTTTTAACCAAAAATCTATTTTATAACATTAACTAACCCTTAAAAAGAAGCTTAAATAAATTTAGTATATTTCAATTAACGCACTTATGAAATCTATCGAAACAATGAAAGAATTATGTAGTGTTTGGGCTGAGAAGGGGTAGAAATATTTGATATTATCAAAAAGTTTATTAATTTATGAAAAAATCTACTATAATTAATATCGAACAGCAGCAAATTTCAATTATTTCAAAAGATAATAATGATTTTATATCACTGACTGATATGGCACGTAGTCAAATGCAAGAGGTAATTATTATCAAATGGCTTAGTTTAAAGAGTACTATTGAATATCTTGGAGAATGGGAAGCACTTTATAATCCTAATTTTAATTATACCGAATTCGGTATAATTAAAAACTCATCGGGTAGTAATAATTTTGTATTATCAGTTAAACAATGGATAGAACAAACCAATGCTGTTGGAATTATTGCAAAGGCTGGCAGGTATGGTGGTACTTATGCAAATAAAGATATAGCTTTTCATTTTGGAATGTGGATTAGTCCTAAATTTCAACTTCTATTGATTAAGGAATATCAAAGATTAAAAGAAGATGAAAATAATCGATTAGACTTAGAGTGGAATTTTCAGAGAACACTTGCTAAAGTAAATTATCAAATTCATACTGATGCAATAAAAGATAATTTGATTCCCCAAGAAATTAGTAAAAATCAAATTAATTATATATACGCCTCTGAAGCTGACTTATTAAATGTAGCACTTTTTGGTAAAACTGCAAAACAGTGGAGAGAAGAAAATAATACTTCTGCTGGAAACATTAGAGACTACGCTACTTTAGAGCAATTAGTAGTACTTTGTAATTTAGAAAGTATAAATGCACTTTTAATACATCAAAACTATAAACAGTCAGAAAGGTTAACTCAATTAAATAAAATTGCGATATCACAAATGAAATCTTTATTAAATAACAAACATATAAAGCAGCTTAAATAAATTTAGTTTGTTTCAATTGACGCACTTATGAAATCTTTAAAAGCAATGAAAGAATTATGTTCTGTTTGGGCAGAAAAGGGGTAGGGAATTGACGATTCCACAAGACATAGAGCAAAGAGTAAATATGGTATTAGATAAAGTAAGACCATATTTGCAAGCTGACGAAGGTGATGTTATGTTCGTTCGATATGAACCTGAGCATAGTACTGTAGTTGTTCGTCTGTTGGGAAACTGCTACGACTGTCCACTGGCTCTTATGACCTTACGTGGTGGAATAGAAAGACATATTCTTTACCATATCCCAGAAATTAAAAGAATAGAAGCAGATAGAGGGTGAAATGACTAAACTCATCATAATATTAATCATTTTTTTACTTTTGAGTCTATTTTGAAAAACCAAAGAACCTAATCCCCAGCCCTTCTCCTAAAGGAGAAGGGAGTAAGAAAATTCGTATTAATTATTCCTTCTCCTTTAGAAGAAGGTTAGGATGAGGTAAAATGCGACTATTTACAACAACACCTGATAAATGAAAAAAACTAAATATTTTTGCCAAAGAAAACCGACAAGGACAAACTTATGCTGAAAAGATATTTTGGAATATGGTTAGAAATAATAGGTTAGGTTATAAATTTAGAAGACAGCAAATTTTAGTTGATTATATTGTAGATTTCTTTTGTTTGGAATTAAAGTTAATTGTTGAAATAGATGGAGATTATCATTTAAACAAAGTTGATTATGATGAAACTCGAACTTTGTTTTTTGAAGAATTAGGATACAAAGTAATTAGATTTACAAATGAAGAAATAATTGGAAATGGGAATTTAGTATATACAAAACTATTGCAAATTATAAGTGAAATTAAATGACAAAACCCATCACAATATTATTCTTTTTTTTACTTTTGAGCCTAATTTATGATTTTTTTAATTTTGAGCCTAGGCTTAATAAGTCAAGAGTATGCCAAAGTCAAAACAGATATTTCTATGCATAGAAATGGATTGAATGATACTTTAGTTCCAATTGTTAAAATTTTTTCTAAATGTGGTACTTATAGAGTTAATATTACAGAATTAAGAGACGGTAAAGAAACAGATGACCCAAGGCAAATTGACAGTGGAATTGAGTTAGCACCTATTCTATTAAAGGATTCGAATAAAACATATAATTTTAATGAATTAACTATTGATCCAAGTATTACATTTCTTCCAGCTGAGCATAGATTTGATATTAATTTAAATGTAAAAAATAAAAACAAAAGTGCTTTAGCAACTATTTTTATACAAGATGTAGCTGGTAATGACACAACTTTTACTTTAAGATACATACCTGAAAACATTGAATTAAATCCAAAGATTTGTGATTTCCACAGTATAAAAGTAGATTCAACATCAGAGGAATATAGTATAATAATTAAAAATATTACAGATAGTCTAATTAAAATCAAATCAATTAGAACAAGAGATGATTTAGTTTTCAAGATTAAAAGTGGTAACGAACTTGATAAAAATGGCGAAATACCTTTAGCACCTAATTCAAGTAAAATAGTAAAAGTAATTTACAAACCAAGACTTGATTTTGAATTAATGCCTTTAAAATTAGATATTGATTCATTACTTGTAGAATGTCAATGTACTAGTTTTTCTTCAGTTTTGATTGGTAAAGGTATTTTATTGAAAGATACTATTTCGTTAGATTCATTACCTATTGACTTTAAATTTCAAGAAGTAAATAAAATGTCTTATGAAAAGATTATTAAAATCAATAATACTTCTTCCAAAGATATATTATTTAAAGATATTTCATTGCTGAATAATCAAGAATTTAGTATCACGAGTGGGAATAAGATTGATTCGCTTGGTGAAATATTAAAAGTAAATTCAACTAAATTATTAAAAATGACATTTAAACCAACAAAAATTTATTTAGGAACAAATCAGAAATTAGATTCAGATACTTTAATATTAAAAACACAAAATTCACGATTTGCTTATTTTGTTACAGGAAAAGGATTTGATAAAAGTAATATTAATGATGACAATGTTAAAGATTTCAATATTCAAATATCACCTAATCCAATTCATAATAATTCGTTCAAATTGAACTTTTCAATTAATAATGCATCAATTATTAAAATTGAAATAATAAATTTACTTGGTCAAATTATATCTAATCCTATCAATGAATATAAAATTCCAAGGAATTACGAATTAGAAATTTATACAGAAAGATTTGAAAATGGATCTTATTATGTAAAGATATCAAATGATAAAAACTCTATCGAAAAACAAATAGTAATAGAAAAATAATTTACATCCTCAACTTTTTTGACTGCAGGTTTGAAAAGTCAAAGAATTTACTTTTGAATTAGTTACAAAACAGTATAAAAAAAAAGACTTTCCCAATTAAGAGAAAGTCTTTTTAATATTACAGATAATTATTTTATCTATCTTGAAATTACAAATGATTTAGCTTTAGCTGAAAGTCCATTATCAATAATAATGAAATATACACCATTTGCTAATTTGTCAGTGTTTAGAGTAAATTTGTTTTGTCCTACAATTGTATTAATATTTGTTGAATAAACTACTGAACCAGTCGCAGTCAATACTTCAATTTTAGAAGAATTTAATTGAGCTTCAAAGTTTACTGTAAAATTAGTATTTACAGGCATAGGGAAGATACTAATTTCAGTATCATCAGTTACCAAATCAACACTAGCAGCTACAGAAGCATCTTCAGTCATATCAATATTAGTTGAAGCAATAGGATTTTGTTTGTAATCAACAACTACTGTTTGTTGAACTGGTACATATCCAAAAGCATCAGAAACTAAATTGTACACACCATCTGACAATTCATTAATTTCAAAATTACCAGTTTTTTCAGTAAATGCATAATCAACAATTTTACCAGTTTCGTCAGTTACATAAACCAAAGCACCTGTTAAAGTAGTTGTAGTTTGAACTGAATTGTTTTTAGTATTTGCAATTCCTTTAGTTCCTTTTACATTACCTAAAATACCACCAACACCAAGTTTTTTAACTACTGCTTTGTGTTTTGCTTCGTAAATAACTTGGCTCATCATATCATTAACAGAAATTTTAGTAGCGTCTTTCCATTTTAATGAAACAAAATCACCTGATTTGATATAGCCAGGTATATATTGTTTGTCCATAGGTATAGACAAAACTACATAATCACCAGCTTCCAATCCTTTAAAGCTAAAATTACCTTTATCATCAGAAGTAGTAGAATAACTCATAGTTTTTTGATTATTAGCACTACTGGCTGGAACTGATTTAATAGCAATCACATTTGAAACAAGACCAACACCAGTCTCATTTTTAACAGTACCAGCAAATCCATTAGATTGTTTTGTTGGTAATGCTTTTAAAACAAAGTTGATATCTGCAACATCTTCAGTAACAAATATAATATCTGCTTCCATTGGACTTTCAACACCATTGTAATATTGAGGCAGATACATTGCTTTATTATTGCTATTTGTTAGCATTTCTTTAACATAAGCAACTAATGCTAAATTCTCTGGTACTTGAATAGAATAGCTACCATCAGCATTAGTTTTAGTCATTAAAGAAATATTATTATTTGGATCTTTTGAATTGTTATTGCTTCCTTTAAATATTTGTTCAGCTGGAACAAAAACAACATAAGCCATTACAGCTTCGCCTTTTTCATTTGAAACTTTACCAGTAAGTGTAAATTTCTTAGGTTCAGCTAATTTTTTAAGTCCAAAATTTACTTCAGTTTTAGTATTAGCATCAACTTTAATAGTTTTTGCTAGTCCAATATCATTTACTCCATCATACCAAACACTTCCATATCCTAATGCATCTACTTTTACTCTATACTCTGCTGGAGCAGGTACTTTATCAAACATATAGCTACCATCTTTTAACATAGCTTTGTAAACTGGTTCTAATCCATTTGCAACTTTAGTTATTGACCAAAGTTGGACTGTACCTTCTTTCACAGAAGCTCCATTTTCATCAACAACTTTACCATAAACAACTCCACTAGCATTAGGAGTAGCATTAGTAACTTGAATTTTGATAGCAGTTGTAACACGAATTTTCTCATTACAAGTAGAATATGCAGTTACTACTACACTCACCCATTGCATATCTTTAGTTGGCATAAAACTAAAATATCCACTTGTTGCATCAAATTTAAAGTTTTTAACAGTAGATTGACCTTCTTCAAGTATATATTTTACAGGGCAATTCATATTAGTTTCAGCTTTAAACTGGAAAGTAAATTGCTGATCTGGAGCTGTATTCAAGTATAGTGATTCTTTTGGATTAACAAATTTAACATAATCTGTTGTTCCACCACCACCATTAGAATTACCAATAACTCCATAAATACTAATGCTAGCACTTACAGCAACTTTTGGATCACATTCTAAGTTTGCATTTACATTTAAAAATTTCTTACCATCAGTATCAGACCAAATAACTAAAACATTTCCGTTTAAATCAAATTTAAATTCATCAGGAGAATTTTTGCTAACTACATTATAAATAACTTTACAATCAGTTCTATTTGTAACAGTTTCTAATTTGATTGTATATTTTTCACCTGCTTTTAAATTTATTTGACTCAAAGGAATGTTAAATTTAATATAATCAGTTGGAGGTGGAGGATTGTCTGATTTGATTTCTAACTTTGTTTCAGCAGGAATGCTTTCAATTAATTTATTACTATTATCAACAAAAGTTGACATAACTTTAAAATAATACAATCCAGCACCTAAACCACGAATGTCAAATGAAAATTCTTTTTCAGTACCATTTGATTTGATACCACTATATAATTTATATTGAACTTGTCCATTTGCAGGATAACCGATATATACATTATAACCAGTTGCTTTTTCCCCAGCCGAATTTGGATTCCAAAGTAAATGGGCAATATTAGTAACAGGACTAGTTTTTTCAACTACTAACTCTGCTCTCAAATTTGTTGGTGGTTCAATTAAATTTCCAGCAAATAAATTTTGGAAATTACTACCAAATAAAATAGCTAAAAAATAATACACCTTACTTTAATTTAGTGAATTTTTGAGAATTTATAAATTATTTATTATCTCTACATAACAGTATAAACACATTAGTTCGTAATTTGTTACATACTATGCAAAAATAATCAAAAATATTTAATATTAACATAATTATCTTTATTAAATTAATTTTTTTTTATATTTTTATATAATTATAAAAGGTAAATTATGACAAAAAGTTTAAAAAACAGTTTGATTTGTTTGATTTTGATAGTTATATCAAATCTTAGTTTAAAATCAGCTCCAGTAAGTCAAGAAAAAGCAAAAGAAGTAGTGATCAAATTCATTTCTAGCAAAATTCCGAATTCAAGTAATTTAAAATTAAATCAGGTTTATCCTGAAAATAAAATTAAGTCAAATTCAATTTCAAAAGACAACCAATCAAATGATTTTTACATTTACAATTTAGACAAAAGTTTTGTTATAGTTTCTGCTGATGATAAAGCAACTCCTATTCTTGCGTATTCAACAGAAAGTAATTTTAATTTCGAAAGAATGCCTAGTCAGTTAAAATGGTGGTTTGATGAAGTTAAAATGTCAATTTTAAAAATCAAAAGTGATAACAATTTACTAGTTAATTCTGAATGGGACAGAATACTTAATAAAGACAAATCAAATAGAATTGAAGAAGTAAATACTGTAAATCCATTATTACAAACAAAATGGAACCAAGCTCCTTTTTATAATGATAAATGTCCTTTAGATAATCAATTGGGGCAAAGAGCAGTAACAGGCTGTGTAGCTACTGCTATGGCACAAGTTATGAAATTTTGGAATTATCCAAATAAAGGAGCAAGCTTTCATCAATACAATCACAGCTATTTTGGAACTTTAAATGCCAACTTTAGTAATACTAAGTACGAATGGACTTTAATGCCAAGTAGAGTTACTTCTTCAAATGAAGCAGTTGCAACTTTAATGTTACATTGTGGTATTGCTGTTGATATGGATTATAGTGTTGAATCATCAGGTTCGGAAGGTGCAAGTTTAGTTGCTCCAGCTTTAATTAACTATTTCGGGTATTCATCAAATACAAAAGCAATTGATAGAGATAAATATACTTACCAAAATTGGACTGATTTGTTAAAAGCAGAACTAACTGCTTCAAGACCTATTTATTATCAAGGAATAGGCTCTGGTGGTGGACATGCGTTTGTATTAGATGGATTTGACAATTCTGGATTGTTTCACGTAAATTGGGGTTGGGATGGGCAAAGTGATGGATATTTTAGCTTAAATACATTAAATCCAGATGCTCTTGGAACTGGTGGAGGAGATGGAGGTTTTAATTCAAATCAATCAGCTGTAATAGGTGTGGAAGCTCCTGCTCCTAAAGGTTCTAAACTTACTATTGACGAAGCATTGTCAGTTATACCTACTCCTATTAAATTTGCTGAACCATTTTATTTGAAAACAAATATTGTAAATTCGGGTACTTCTGAATTTAAAGGGATTCTATCTGCAGCATTATTTACTGTTGAAGGAGTATTTGTAAGCTATATCGATTCATTAGTTGAAAAAGGACTAGCTCCTGGATTCAATTATGGTGCCAATGGAATTACATTTGCTTCAGATGGAATAGCAGCAGCAGCCCCAGGTGACTATTTAGTTGCAGTTTTTCAAAAAGAAGATGGAAGTAATTGGAAAATAATTGAAGATGGAAATGCTAAGAATGTGATAGCTGTAACAATTGAAGGTCCATATAACACAATTGCACTTTTTGCAGAGATGGTTCCAAGCGAATCTAATATTTTACAAAACAAAGCATTAACTATTAAAACTGATTTTGCCAACTTGAGTAATGCTGATTTTGTAGGAGAAATCACACTAGATTTATATACAATAGATGGTACTTGGATTAAAGAATTGGCTTCTGATACTGCAATTGCTTTAGATGCAGTTTCACACTTTACAAATGGAATTACTTTTCAGATTGCTGGCTTAAATGTAGAGGCTGGGGATTATTTAATTGCAGCTTGGAGTAAATCAAATGATGCAAAAGAATATACACTTGTAAGTGCTAACACTTTTAAAAATCCAATTCCAATACAAGTTTCATCAGCACCAA
>JAPLFM010000244.1 GCA_026390675.1 Candidatus Kapaibacterium sp.
CATCTATTTTAGATGCTTATGGGTTATTAAAACTTATTTTACCAATAGTACCAAAAGATTATATAAATCTTTTAGTAAATAATGTCATTGATTTTGAAGATGCAGATGAAATTACTTTTAAGTTGAATTTGGCAACTGAAAAGTTTTTAAAAGTAAAATTAGATGTTACTGGTTTTGTTCCTTATGATAGAATAATAAGGCAATCAATTTTACAACAGGATTTATTTGTAAATGCTAATCCAGATTCTGAACCTACGTTAGCATTAAAAAAGATAGCTAAAAATTTATTAGCTAAAATTAATTTAGGAATTAAAGTTTAATAGGAAATTCAGAGTAGATTATGGCAAAGGACGCAAACAAACAACTAACTCCTGAGCAGTTAAAAGCTGAACAAGAGAGACTCGCAAGAGAAAAAAAAGAAGAAGAAGAGCTTAAAAAAAAGCATGCTGAGAAAGTAAAAAAGCGAAAAGAAAAAATTGCTCGAAAGAAAAAAGAGCATAAGAAAGAAACGCAAAGAGTAAAATCTTTAATTAATTTACCATTTAAGTTGCTTTTACAAATTTCGGTGTTAATTACAACGCTTTGTTTTATTACATTGTTTTTTGGTATGAGTAAAGACATTGGTAGTACTGTACTATATTCTTTTTTTGTTTTTGTGCTTTTGTATGTAGGTATTGGAAGTATAATGGTTGGTATGTTTTTCTTAGTTTCCGAAGACAAAATTGTTGAAATGGAAGAACTTAAGAAACTTGAAAAAGAAAGAATGTTAATTGAAAAGAGTAAAGAAGAAGAAGAACTAGCACACATGATAGAATTAGAAAAAGAAATAGCTTCAAAAAGATTAGCTGGTAAATCATTAAGAGAAGAATCACCGGAAATATTTTTCCAAGGCAATGATGATTCAAACAATAGTGAATTGGATTATATTTCTTCCAGTTATATAAGCAAAGATGGTTCAAGTAATCTAAATGAAGATGATATTGACTTAAATGAACAACAATTTATGGATTTTGCAGAAAGAGATTTAAATCCTTTTAATGAAATTGAAGTTGATGATGAAGATGATGATAATCAAAATTTACTTGAATTAGAATCAAAAAAAGATGATAGCGAACAGTTTGGATTTGATAATTTTGAATTTGATCAAGAAAGAGTAAAAACAAGGTAGAAATGCTTACTTTTTATAATCAAAACAATTAGTATTTTGTATTAATTAATTTACCACTATATTAAATTATTATGGCACTCTCTGAAGAAGAAATATCGAAAACATGGCTAACTTATGTTGCTGAACCTACTTTAGCTTTGAAACAAAAGTTAATTATGAACTATATTTGGTTGGTAAAATATGTGCAAAAGCAAATGAACTTGCCTCCTAATACTATATTAACTTTTGAAGATTTTACAAATATAGGAATATTAGGACTTTATGAAGCTATTGATAGATTTGAGCCTAATCGTGGAGTAAGGTTTGAATCATTTGCAATTTCTAGAGTAAGAGGTATGATTCAAGATGAACTTAGAAGGTTAGATTGGTTGTCAAGATCTACACGAAAAAAAGCTCAAGCTTTCGCAACAATTACAAATGAATTACAAGCAAGTGGAGACATTTCTCAAGATAAAATAATTCAAAAATTAGGTGTGACGCCAGAAAGATATGAGTCTTATTTAGCTGCAGCTGCTGCAGCAAAAGCATCAATTTCTTTATCTGATATTCAAACTGTTCAATTCGAAAATGAAGAATACGACATTTTTGAAACATTAACTGATGATACTGAAGTTGATAGCCTTTCAAACTTAGTTGAAAAAGAAAAAGTTGTTTTAATACAAGAGTATATTAAGAAATTAGAAGACAAGCAAAGCATTATAATGTCTTTATATTATTATGAAGAGCTAACATTTAAAGAAATAGGTGCGGTCCTTAATGTTTCAGAAAGTAGAGTTTGCCAAATACATTCTCAAGTTTTAAACAAACTAAAAATGAAATTTAAAGAGTACGAGCATGCTTAATTCTTCGGTAAGACGAAAATTAAATGCTATGCGAGATATACCTACAATACCAATAGTAATTTCTCAAGTTTTACAAGCTCTGGATAATGTAGATATAAGAGTTACACTTTTAGCTAAGTTAATTGAGCGTGATCAAACACTTGCAACAAAGGTTTTGCAAGTTGCAAATTCACCATTCTATGGATTTTCTGGCAAAATATCGACAATAGATTTGGCAATAGTTATTATGGGTCTAAATTCAATTAAAGAAATTGTAATTGGATTGGTAGTTCAAAGATTATTTGCTAGGTCAAAAAAAACAGCTATTGATATTAATGAATTTTGGAAGTACTCACTTTTTTGTGGTTCTACTTCAAGACTTCTTGCTAGGAAATTAGGTTATAAACTTGCTGGAGAAGCATTTGTAACTGGGTTGATGCATGATCTAGGAATACTAATTTTAGCAAATAATTTTAATTTTCATTTTAGAAAGATTTTTGCAATTTGTGAAGAAGAAAATATTTCTCTTATTGATGCTGAAGAATTAGTTTTAGGTTGTAATCATGGGGATATTGGCGCTTGGCTTGCAGATAAATGGAATTTTCCAATTCATTTAGTAGCTGCTATTCAGAACCATCATATACCTTTAGAAAAATTAAATGAAGAATCTAATTCATCTTTAGGATTTGATCAAATAAGTCAACCTTTAACTGCAATCGTATCATTATCTGAGTTTTTTGCAGGAGAATTAGGATTTAAACATTGGTTAGTCGAACATCAGAAATCTCCTTTATATCTTTCTACTGAAATTTTTGATGATATTTCTGGCGACGATACATTATCTTCATCAAGTGCAATTGCTAAATTAAAGCAAGAAATTATGGATGAATTTGAAAGAGCTTCTGAATTTCAACAGTTACCATCATATTCTTTATATAAATAATGTCTAAAAATTCAAATATTGAAACTAAAATTTTAAAAGATTCTAAAGTAAATATGCAAAAAGAGTATATTCACACTTTAGAGATGTCTGTAGTTTTACTTCAAAAAGAAATTGAAAACTTAAGAGCTCAGCTTAACCTTAAAGAAAATAAAGAATCTCAACCTATTCATTTAAAAACAAATACAGATTATAGTAAACTTGTTACAAAATTTAATAACTGCAAATCTAATGAAGAATTATTGGAAGTAGTTTTTAATAAAATAGGTAAAAGTTATAGCCTATTAGAAATAAATTTGTATTTTTACAATTATCAAAAAACAATTGAACCAATTTCAATCAATACTGGTTATAGTACTTTAAATAATCTAGTTATGAGATTTGAAGAACAAGGAATTTTGGATTGGGTTTCAAATGAGAAAATTGTATCAATTATACACAATCTAGATGATGAATTTGAGAACACTCCTACTTTTATTGTTTTAGTTCCTATTTTAGCAAAAGAAAATGTTATTGGATTTTTAATTGGAAGAACTTCTAAAGATAAAGATTTATTTAATGAAACTGAATTAAATGAGTTAAGTTTAATTGCAGAATATGCCGCTTATGCTACTGACAACTTAAGAGGAAAAGTAGAAATTGAAAAAATGAATCACAAACTTTCTGGTTTAAGTCATCAAATGTTGGAAACATCAAGAATGGCAACTATTGGAGAGTTAACAACTTCTATTTCGAAAGAATTTGAAAATCCTTTAAAAATAATAAAAGGAAATTTAGATCTAATAGATAAAGGAGTAGGTAATCAAACAAGAAGGCTTGATATAATCAAGGAACAAATTGAAAAAATGATGCAAGTACAATCTAAAATATTATCTATTTCTACAGTAGATTTTGAAGAAATAGAAGAAAAATTAAATATTTGCACGGTTATTGATAATATATTAATGATATCAGAATCTCAATTTGTAGAAGAAGATATAAAAGTAATTAAAAATTATAGTAATAAAAACTTTGAAATACTTTTTGTTAAGTCTCAGTTTGAACAAGTAGTTTTAAATCTATTATTTAATTCAAAAGAAAGATTTGTAGATGGTGGTGAAATTACAATTAGTGTATTTGACCACCGTAAAAATTCTTTGATTTTTAGTATTACTGATAATAGTATAGGTTATTCCGATGATGAATTGAATAATATATTTGAACCTGACTTTTCTACAAACTTTGGCAATAAAGCAGGATTGGGTTTGTATCTTGCAAAAAGTATTGTAACAAAATACAAAGGTAAGATAAATGTTGTTTCTGATTTAAATAAAGGTACTACTTACAGAATAATTCTACCTAAAATATGATTAAACATAAATTAAATATGATAAATAAAATTAGCTATATAATTGTTTTGATAATAATGTCATTTATCAATTCTTATTCACAAGAAGTTGTAGAAAAAATTACAATTAACCCTATGAATAGAGTAAATATTTATTTTAATGAAATACCAAAATTTACTTCAAACTTATCTAGTGACAAGCAAAAGATTACTATTAAAATACCTGTTTCAAGTTTTAAAAACAATATTCCAGAACTTAATGGTAAGGGAGTAGTTCAAAAAGTAATTTCTTCAAAAGTGGGCAATGATGTAATTATTGAAATATTTAGTGGTGAGAAAAGAGGATATAATGCAACTCCTATGCCTTTTTCTAATTCAATTCAAATTGAATTATTTAAATGGGACAAATTAACACCTGCAGAAGATGCTTATAGAACGGCTTTACTAGCATTGGAAAGTAAAGTTACTAATGAAGGAATTAATAATCTAAAGAAAGCAATTAAATTAGGTGATTATAACGCTTCAGGTATGTTGGGTATTATACAAATGCAAGAAGGCAAATCTAAAGAAGCATTAGAAAATCTGACAAATGCTGAAAAGAATAATTCAAATTATCCTGATGTATATGGAGCATTAAGTAAATACTATAAATTATCTGGTAATTTAGATAAGTCAAAATATTATTTGAAGATTTTCAATGAAAAAACAGGTTTGAATAATGTTAAAGATGTTAGTGAAGATCTCAAATTAAATGCTCAAAGTGATGAGCCAAAATCTCAACTTCAAGAATTAATGAATGACGATATCAAAGACTCAAGTGAAAACAAATCAACTAATGCTACAGTCAACATTACTGACACAGCAAAACCTAAATCATTAGTTGGTTTAACTAACAAAGATTCTTCAAGAGGATTATTACCTGATCTTTCTCAAAATAGTTTTTTCCCAATTTTAGGTTACATTTTGTTTGGTGTGTCTATTTTAATTATATTTTTATATTTAGCTTGGAGAAAAAAACAAATGGAACAATTAGAGTCTTTCAACCTCTCTAATAAGAAACTAATAGATCCATTAAGCCTTAACAATATAAAACAAACAATTAAAATAAAAAGAACTCAAACTCCCCCACCTACTTCAACTAACCCACAAAGAGCTGGTTCAATAATTGACAAAACTTATGGGAAATTAAAGCCAAATAAGAACAATCAATATACAAAAGACAATTTAGCTATTTCGCCTATGCC
>JAPLFM010000030.1:0-7127 GCA_026390675.1 Candidatus Kapaibacterium sp.
CTTTTTTTTTTTTTTTTAAAATGGAAAACTTAGAAAAAGAAATAAAAGAGAAAGCAGAAGAGCTTTTGGAACTTCTAAAGCAAAGTGCTGATGAAGGTAAAAAAGAATTTACTTTTGTGAAAGAATTTGAAGATGGAAATGCTAGAATGATTATGAAATATTATAAGAAAGATGTTAAGATTTAAACGTATATTATTACTGTTTTTAATTTTTATTCCATTTGTTTTAAATTGCCATAGTGGTAGAACAGATAGATATGGTGGACATTGGGATAGACGGAACGGAACTTACCATTATCATAATGGTGGGTATAATTACCAGCCAAGAAAGCCAATGTACACAAAAAAACAAAAGCAATTAGATAAGTACTTAAAATTAGCTTTTAAGTTTACAGATAAAAAAGACTATAAAAGAGCAATCACTTATTATACCAAAAGTATCGAATTGAGTCCTAATACCTATCAATTATATTATGAAAGAGGACGATTAAAATTTAGATTAAGAGATTATAATAATGCAATTATTGATTTTGAAAAAACTTTAGAAATTGAAAGTAATGCTATTTTAGCAAATGCAATAATTGGTTTAATATATTATGAGTTAAAAGATTATGAAACCGCTCTATCATTTTATGATAGAGAAATTGAAATACAGCCAAATTACTCATTTGCTTATATGAATAGAGCAAAAGTAAAAGTTGAATTAAATGATTTAGAGGGTGCTTTAATAGATTTAGATTCTGCTATTGAGTTAAATCCTAATCTTTATGAAGCTAAGCAATTAAGAGACAATGTTATAAATAAAATAAATAATACTGAAAAGAATTAGTTATAATTAGGTAAAAACAAAATGAAAATATTCATATTCATCATATTCACTTCCTTACTACAATCTCAAGACTGTAATAAGTGGCAAGGCAATAATGATACATACAAAGGTCTTCAAAGAAGAATTGCCAAGACTACTGCATTAGATATACCATTGTCAAAATCATTTAATAATATTTTAGAACTAAAATCAACTTTAATTCCTGATAAAGAAGCAAAAAAAATAATTCCTAAAAAACGTGATGCTTGTGATTATGATAGATTTGATATTGAAAAACGCAATGTAGAAGTCAAGAATGTTTATATTTTCTTTTACAAATATGAGAATTCAGCTGAGGGAGATAATGACTTTCATCTTATAGTTGGTAACGACACTAACAACAAAGAGACTTTATTTAATATGGAAATATCAGCATTAACTTTAGAACCTCAAACAGAAAATTACAAAGCTTTAAGCAAAGTCAGAAATCAATGGAAGCAGTTAATAGACACTGCACAAGTAGTTAAATCTTACTCATATTATAAATTCGTTTATCCAATTAAAGTAAATATCTATGGTTCACTTTTTTTTGATACTGATCATAATGCTGGAGTTGTAGGACCAGGTAAAAACAAACCAACGTCAGCTTGGGAAATTCATCCAGTAATAGATTTTGAGGTTGTGAGATGAAACTTCTAAGAACAAAAATAACAGTATCTTTAAAATTATTATTTATAACATACAAAATAGTTAAAGGACCAAGTATTTTACCTTTATCACCTTCTTGTGAATCACCTACATGTAATGTACTGTTTTCTTCTTTTTTTTGAGTTTTAGTCATTGTAATCTGTCCAAACAGAAATACTAAATTGTCGTAATGGAGTATGAGCTGCACCACTAGTACGCCATACTATATGATAAGTTTTATTATTCATAGAAACTAACATCGGAGTAGAACTTTCGATAAATGCTTCTGAATCCCAACTAATTAATTTAAGTTTTACTAAATGTTCAGAAACGTTAACGAATGAAGATAAAGGTTCACCTTCAAGTGAAAATTCAACTAAAATATTAATATTATATTGATTATCTTCAAATTTAAAAGTAATAGATTCATATTGTCTTGGAAATAATACAGAATCATTATAAATAAGATTGAGTATATTATTTTTATTATTAATAATAATTGCATCATTAAAGTTCATAAAATCACATTTAAAAGTAAATTTTAAACAAAAATAAAAATAAATACTATACTAAACAAACTATATTTATAATATTACCTTTTGTATCAATTCCAAAATCTCTTCTAAATCTTGAGAAGCGAATTACATTAAAGATTTAGCAGAAATAATCAAGCTCACTTGAGGGAAATGAGCTTTTTTATCTCCCTTAAATTCATTTTGTTATGTGGGTAACTACTTCAATTATAACGAGTTATAATTAACTTATAACTTGCGTCTAAAGTGTTTATGTGTTAAGTTGCTATCAATTAAATTAAACAATTGATAATAAAGGACTTAAGCACAAATGAGCACACAAGAAATACTTCAAAGCAACCTAAACAAAACAGCAAAAATGAGAATGCTTTTTGAATTAGGATTAACAAGAACAGAAGTTGCAAATCTTTTAAATGTCGGATATGGATTTGCTCAAAATGTTTACAAAAATTGGAAAGGAACTGAATTACAAATTTTAACAACTCCTTATGAGTTCACAAGAAAATTTGGAATAGAAATTGAAGCCTTTGGAGTAAATAAAACAGCTTTAACAAATGCTTTAAGAAACGAAGGAATAAATATAAATTCTGAAAGTTACAATCACAACACAAGAAATTATTGGAAAATTGTAAGCGATGGTTCAATTTCAGGAGAAAATGCTTTTGAAATAGTTTCACCTCCTTTACAAGGTGCAGATGGACTTGAACAACTTAATAAAGTTTGTAATGTTTTAAAAAGATTAAGAGCAAAAATAAATAAAACTTGTGGACTTCACATTCATTTAGATGCTTCAGACTTACAATTAAATGATTGGAAAAACATAACTTATAATTATGCAAAACTTGAAAATACAATTGATTCTTTTATGCCAATTTCAAGAAGAGAAAATAATAATACTTATTGCAAATCAATGAAAAGAGCAGACTTAGAAACTAAAATAAATAATTCAAGAACATTAGAACAACTTGCAGATACAATGACAAACAGAAACAGATATTACAAATTAAATTTTGAAAGCTTTTGGAGACACAGAACAATTGAATTCAGACAACATTCAGGGTCGACAGAATTTGAAAAGATTTCAAACTGGATTAATTTTGTATCTAAATTAGTACATTTTTCAAAAACATCAAGAGTTGCTTCTTCAGAATTTACAGAATTAAATAAATTTTTAAACTCAGAAGAACAAGATTATTTTCACAATAGAATTCAAGATTTAGCTTCATAATAAAAAATAATAATATTAATTTAAAGGAAAAAAAATGCCTAAATATAAAATGCTTGGTGGTGGAATCATCACTGCCAATTCGCCTAAAGAATTTGTTCAAAAATTAAGAGAAATTTCATTTAATCCATGTGAATCAGTTGAGGAGTTTCTTGAGAAAACTGCTGAAGCATGTAATTTACAAAATGGAACTTTAATCTCATTTGAGAATGAGAGTTGGTTTTTGGTTGACTTAATTAAAAATTCATTTGTTGAAGAAGTGGAGTAAAAATTTACATTCTTTCAACGATATATTCAACAACTAATTCATTAATTAATTTGATGTCTTCATCCTGCAATACTAAAAACGGTCTTGCAGGTAATTTAGGTTTTGAAGAATGTCCAAAATTGTGAACTGCAGAATATAATTTTCCAGCAGAAATGGTGATATTAAATTGTCCAGAGTTATATGAAACTTTTACTCCAACTCCAATTTTCATAGAGCCTGTATCTTGAAGAGTTTGACCACTTTGTGCAATTGCTCTTTTAGATTTAATCCATTTATTATCACCACCGCCAAATTTACCAGAACCATATCTTCCACCTTGTTTAAAATTAATTTCGATGGAAGATTTGATTATTTGTTCAATTTGTGAAAACAAAGGACTTAAATCTATTGTACTTAATATGCTTCCAATATATAATTCAAAGTCATCAATATTTTCAAAGCTTCTCATAAGTTTCCTTTTAGAGCTTTAGCAATTGACTTATCATATTTCTTAGTATCAGGTTTGTAATTTGAATTATCAAAACCCTCATCAGGTTTATATTGCTTCAAGTCTGAACCTTTTGAAATAGGTGTGTTTACTTGTGATGGTCTTAAAACTATAAAAGAACATCTGCAACGATAACCATTTGGTGGTGTATGTGATTTCCAAAAGGGGTCATCAGCTCTTAATATTTTACCATCCAAAGCTTTATGACTTGGTCTTGTTCTTGAGTCATTAATTGCATCATATTGCCAATATGGGAATGTATCTTTAAGCTCAATAGCTTGGTCAGACTTAGCTTTCATATAAGTGCTTTGCATATTAGTTCTATAAATAGTATCCCACCTCCAAGAAGAACCATCTGAGCGTGTTGCTAGTCCTCGATTTTCCATAGTAGTTTGAATTTCTTTTACAAAGTCTTTGTAAGTTGTTCCAGTAGCAAATGACTTCTCAAGAGCATTTTTTATCTCTTGAATTGCATCAGCTTGTGTTACTTTCGCAACTGTAAAAGTTTGTTCTTGAATAGCTTTTAATGCTTCTTTCCAATCCCAAGTTACAGCTATTCCCATATTCTCTATGGCTTTAATTGCGTCTTCAGGTGGAATTCTAAATAAATAATCTAATTGATTTAATATATCTTCCATTGATTAACCTATAAGTTGATTTACAGAAAGTCTGCCAATGATATCACTTACAAATAATATTTGTTCAAGTTTCTTTCTAGCTTCTTCATAATCAATCGAATCATATAAATCCATTATTGAACTAATTGCATTTTCATAACTTCCTTTATTTTCAAGAAAACTTTTTACCGGTGCAACTGCTGAGTTAATATTTTTTCCACTATCTTTTAAAGCATTTGATATAGCTTCATCTAGTCTTTCTTGAATAGTTTTATTATTTACTACTTTATTCGTAGTAGGATTTGTAGTTGTATCAATTTGAGGAGTATCATTAAATTTAGTTTGAGGTTCTACCAATTCAAACTCATTTTCTTCCCATCCAAAATTCTTTTGGAAAAATGATTTTTCAAATTTAATTTTATTTGTATGTAAGAAATTTTGAACTACTGTAGCTAGCTCTTTATCAACTTCTTGTTCAGAGTATAATACAAATTTTGGCGAAGCAAATTCATTTCCAAAATTATACTCAACCAAGAAATCAATTACCTTTTTAAATGCTGATTCAATTATTAATTTATCTGAATCAATTACATCTTTTCTAACTTGTAAGTGAGTTTGACTCATTGCATAACTTCCAGTAGCACCTTGTTCAGTTGTAAGAGTTTGTGATAAAACAGCTTTTGAAATTTCTGAATTACACATTAAAATCATATTTTGAAACATATCAACTGAAAGAGATGAAGTAGATTCCAACCTTTCAAGTAAAAATCCATCAGGCATAACTACACTTCCACCTTGCACTAAATTATCAAGTATGTCTCTCATTTCATTTGTATCAACATCTTCATTTATTAATGAACTTGAATCTTTTTTGATGATATAATTTGGAATGCCAAATCTATCCAAATAGTTGAATTTCATATCCATTATATTTCGTTTCCAATGTACTTCCCAATAGCATTTTGAAAGTACTGGGTCACCATAAGGATTAGTAAAGAAGTTACTTCCATGTCTCAATAAAATGAATTTATTATTTTTAGCGAGTTCACCTAACTGACCAGTTGAAGTTTTAATTCTTAACCTACAATTCTCATCAAAAGCAAATTTAGTTTGAGATTTGGCAACTAAATCACTTACAACTAATCTAGGTTCACCTGCAAGAGTGTGCTGTCTAGTCCAATAAACTTCCATTACAACGAAGCCATATAAAGGAGCTTCCAACATCTCAGTCATTATACGTTGGATATCTAACTTTTCAATAATATCTTTTATAAAACTAAAAATATAGGCTGGAGCATTGTTACTTTGTAATTCCCATTTTAGAGATAATGTACCAGATTTTCTTGACTGAATACAACTTGCAAGATGAGGATCTGATTTAATTCTATCATATTCATCAATGTCTTTTCCAATCTTTTTTAAGACTAAGTCAGGATTAGGTAAAGCGTTATTAATAATATATCTCATTGCTTGTCTAGCATTTGAAGTATTTCTGATTGCAACCCCCATTAATCCTTTTTGTTTTTTTACAGTTTTCAACTGTTCATCTAAATTATTATTCATTGTAATTAACCTTAATTAAAAAAATCTTTCTTTTATTCTAGTAGGTCTAGAGAAATTAACTATTTGTGATTCTTTTTTAGCAGCATTCTTTCTCCAAAATTTTATTCCATAAGTTTGGACTACATATCTCATAGCGTCCAATGCGTGGTCGTCTAACTTAACTGGTTCATCAATTATTACTTGTACATTAGCTGGCTTCCAAACCTAAGATTGTAATTCTCTGCACAAGTTAGTTGAGTCTCTAGTAATATTTAAATCATAAGATTTAACTTTCATTATTCCATTATAAACCGAACCCGGTCCTTTCATTGCTGGATGAACATTAAAACCTTTTCGTCTCACAGCTTCAATCAAATCAGGATTAGCTGCATCACAAATAATTATATTTTTACCAATAACTTCTTTATAATCTGACTCAATTATTTTAGCAATATCATCAGGGGTGTGTTCAGTTAAATATAATAATTCTTTTATATAAAGCTTCTCTTCATAATAAGCCACCAAAACTAAAGCAGTAGGGTTTTTAAAACCAACATCAAGTCCAAAAGCAATGTCAGCACCGTAAGGAATATCATCACAAAAAGACCATTGGTCATAGATTAAACCTTTCAAAGCTCCACCCCACAATCCTAATGCTTTTACTTTGTAGTGATTTTCATCTTTTGTTTTTAAAGACTCTAAAAATAGAGCGTCTCTTTTTTGGCAAAAAGGATTGTCTTTATATGTAGTATGTAAAATTGTTGTACTTGGTTCAATTGATTTTACATAATGGAAGTTACCATCTTCTTTTTCATAAGTTTGTTTATCTGGAAAAAAGAAACTATTAATCCAATGTTTTTCAAAGCTCGGATTAAATGTAAAAAATTCTTTTAAATATCTTCTTCTAGGAGTTCTAATTGTTATAGTGGATTCTAAAAAAGCTGATTCAGTTATTTCGTCA
>JAPLFM010000030.1:7143-10892 GCA_026390675.1 Candidatus Kapaibacterium sp.
TATTGCTGTCTTTGTCTAGTCCTCTTGAAAGTACTTTGTTATGATTTCTTAAACAAACAATTTCTAATGGAGAAGTAGTAATATGGAATTCTTCTTGTAGCTCATAGAGCCTAATTAAATCAACAATTGTTTGCCATTGTGAGTCTTTAATTGAGGCTCTATATTTACGTAATAAAATGAATCTAAAAAACTCGTCATCTAATAAATTCATAATAATGTCTTGAGCAATAAAATGAGATTTGGCAGAGTTCCGACCACCGTAAATTACATTATATCTATTCTTATCATGCAGAAGTGGAATATAAATTTTAGCGTATAAATCTTTATTTGAGAAATCATAACTCATCATTATCTATATTATCATGAATAGTTGGTTTAATTATTTTTAAACTCATATCTCCAGAGTGTGCTAATTCTGATTTACTTATTTCAGTAGCTTGCCCTCGTGCCATTCTTTCAGTTGAAACTGTTGTAGGGTATAAACTAGCAGTTTGATAAACAAATCTTAACAAATCTTTCATACTCATTTCTTCTAATTCGCCAGTTCCTCTTGTCTGTAATTGTTTCATAAAAATTTTTACAGGCATCATCAAAGCAGATTCATTCAACATTGAATTTGAAGCATGTCGGCGAGCCATTTCTTTAACTGTTTTCTCAGTTTCTTGGATTTGTAATAAGTTTAAATGATCTAACCATTTTCGTCTTCTATCAATCCAATTATAATTATGTGAATGTTTATAAGTATCACTAGCACTTTCAGCATTGAAGTAAGTAGCTACTTCGTAAACTTTTCCTTTATAGCCAAGCGACAAGAAATATTTAAACATTTCAAAACAATGAATACTTTCATCTGGCAATCTTTCCCATGGTTCTCTTTCAATATCTCTACTGAGTTTCTTACTCATTACTATCTCCAAAGTAATTTAATTCAATTGGATTTCCATTTAATTTTACGTTACATTCAATATCATTACTTTCACAATATTTAAAATATCTTTTAACTATTACATCAACAAACTTTGGTTCATATTCCATCCCAAAGCAAGAGCGTGAGAGTTTATCACTTGCAATTAGTGATGTTCCAGAACCTAAGAATAAATCTAATACTATTTCATTTACTTGAGATGAGTTATTAATTGCTCTTGCAGCTAGTTCAACTGGTTTTTGAGTTGGATGAACATAGTCATTAGTTCTATCTCTACTGATTTCCCAAATATTAGTTTCATTGTTAGGACCGAACCATCTACCATTTCCAGTAGAAGCTTTTACTCCAGCAAAAATACAAGGCTCTGACTTTCTTTTATAATGAACCCAACTCAAAGGTGCTGATTGTTTCACCCATTGAATAGGAACTTTGTCATAAGGAATTTCCAAACTTCGTAAAGCTTGAATAAACTCAATAAAATAAGTTGTTGCATGCCAAATATAATAATGAGCTTCAGGAATCATATTATTTTTAGCATTTTGTAAAAAGTTTTTAATGAAAAGATTATATTCATCATCAGTCATTGAGTCTTCCCATTCTGAGCAATACTCTTCAGTCCAATCTTTTCCATTACCTCTACTTTTATTAAATTGAGCATAGTTAATATTATATGGTGGGTCTGTATGAATCATATGAGCTTTCAACCCATTCATTAATATTTGAACATGCTCAGCTTTAGTTGAATCACCACATAATAGTCTATGATTATTTAATTCATAAAGGTCACCTTTACTGGATTTAGGTCTTTCAGGTGGAGTGGCATCGAAGTCATCATCCGATAGATCAACATTTGACAAATCAATTTGAGGTACAAGGAAATTTAATAAATCTTGATAATCTTCAGTTGTAAATGGAAATGTCATATCAAGTTCTTCAGAAGTAAATTCATGAGATAATTTAATATCTTCAATTAGTTTTGCTAATGCTTCTTTATCTGAATTGAATCTTGTTTCATTTGTTTCAATAGCAATTTTTTGAGCTTGAGATAATGAGATAGGACCTAAGTTAAAGCATACTACTTTCTTAAATTCAAGTTTAACTAAAACATCAAATCTATGATTGCCATTCACTATCTCATAAAACCCTGTAGGTAATTCTCTTACAATTATATTCTCAATCTGACCATTCCTTTTGATATTGTTTTTTAATTTCTCAATTAAAAAATCATTATCAACTTTGTAGTTCCAATCTGCTTTAACAAGCTTCTCAATAGGTATTTCAATATAGTGTTCGAAGTTAGACAACATACATTCCTTTGAATTGTAAAAAAAATATTACTACTAAATTATGAATGTTTATATCTAACTCTTTGACAAGGATTTTGTCAAGGATTTTGTCAAGGATTTTGACAAGGATTTTGACAAGGATTTTGACAAGGATTTTGACAAGGAAATTTAAATATCCTTGACAAAGATTAAAACTAAAGTCAAATAACTTTGTGAAGTTTAAAAATTCAAATAAAGAAAAAATGTTAGATAACAAAACATATTGGATTGAAGTTTTCAAAACAGGTTCATTCACAGATGCAAATGGAATTGAGTTTGACTGTGACATTAATAAATTAAATGAAATAGCTAAAACATATAATGAAGCTATTTCAACTAATGATACATTAAAAGCACCAGTAGTAAAAGGACATCCTGAATCTAATGACCCAGCTTTTGGATGGGTTAAATCTTTAAAAGTAGAGGGAGACACTTTATTTGCTGAACTTTATGATATGGATCTAAATTTTGTAAATGAAGTCAAAGACAAAAAATATCAAAAAGTTTCTATTTCACTTTATGATGATTTAATGCTTAGACATGTTGGCTTTTTAGGAGCAGTTCCACCTGCAGTAAAAGGAATGGAAAACGTTTCATTTTCTGAAATAGAAGGTAAAAAAATCACAAACTTATGTTCATTTAATGCAGATTTAAATACTGAAAAAGAAAATGTATTAGAAACTGAATTATATAATTTCACAATTCAAGAAAATACTAAATATAAAAGAAGCAAGCCTGATAGATTTAAAGAATACAGAGCTGATGAATTTGCTGACCCTACTCACTTTAGATTCCCAATTAGAACAAAATCTGATGTAAGAGCTTCATTAGCAATTTTTTCACGCAAAGAATCACGCTCAGAATATTCCGATTCAGAAAGACAGTTAATTGCAGCGAGATTAGTTACAGCAATGGAATATCATGGGATTAAAAGAAATACTAAAATTTGGAAATACAATGAAGAAAAACAAGTAATAAGTTTTTCAAATATTGAAGTACCAGTTGATATGCTTTCAAAAGTACAATTAAAAGCAGTTATTCAATCTATTCTCGAAGCAAAAGCAACTGAAGATATTAATAATAATAATGATTTAACAATTAATTTAGGAGAGGTCGTAATGGACCCACAATTATTCAAAGCCTATCAAGACTTTGTGGTAAGTTTTATTGCAAAAACAGTTGATGAAGCAACAGCAACAGCTTTTCAAGCTGAATCTGATGCCTGGTTAACTCAAAATGTTCAACAAACTGACCCAAATACGGCTACAGACCCAAATGCAACTCCAGCTGTTACAGCTTCTGAACAAGCTATGGCTGACCAGATAAAAGCATCTGCTGAGGAGATTGCCAAACTTAAAAGTGATTTACAAGACAAAGACTTTAACGAGTACCTTGCAAATCAAACTAATCTAACTCCAGTAATGGCAAATAAATTAAAACCATTATTGAAAGCAACAGCAGAGTATGACTCAGCAAGTAAAGCACCACTTCAATTTAAT
>JAPLFM010000142.1:0-2524 GCA_026390675.1 Candidatus Kapaibacterium sp.
CTGACTATTTTATGTATGGTGAAGATTTAGACTTATGCTTTAGAGTTAAAGAATTAGGTTCCAAAATATTTTATTTCCACAAAACAACTATTATTCATTTTAAAGGTGAAAGTACAAAACGAAGTAATATTAATGAACTTAAGCATTTTTATGAAGCTATGGAAATATATGCTCAAAAGCATTATAGTAATTCTTATTTTTTCTTTTGGTTTTTAAAATTAGGAATTATCTTAAGAGGATTTGTAGCTTACTTAAATAGAAATAGTACAACATTAATCTTTTTTGTTTTAGATTCATTTGTTTTATGTTTTACTTTGTTATTAAGCACTAAAATCTGGAAAGGGGAGTTCTTTAATTTTCCAGCTTATGCATATCCAAAAGTATTTTGGGGTATTTCAATTGTTAATTTTTTTTCTATGCTTGCTGTTGGGAAACAAAATTTTAGAAAAGCATTTTCTGGGTTAATGTTAACATTTTTTGTTTTAACTTTTTTAACATATTATTTTAAAGAATATGCTTTTAGTAGAGGTATATTACTTATTACAGTTGGAATAAGCATTTTTAATTTAGGATTAGTTCGTTTCTTTTACTCAATAGTAGATAAAATCATAAATAAAGAATTTAATAAAAAGGTTTTAATAATTGGCATAAATGAGAATTCAATTAAACTTGCACATACTTTAGAAAGTAATGAATCTAAAAGTATAGAAGTGATAGGATTTATTTCAACTGAAAACTCAAATCAAATTATATCTAATTACAAAATATTAGGAAGTATTGATTATTTTGAAAAAATTTTATCTCAAAATCAAGTAAATGAAATATTGGTTTGTGATGTTAAAATATCTCAAATTGAAATAATTAGACTTTTAACTTCAATTAAAAAAAGTAAAATTAAAATCCATATTGCAAATGAATATGAAGAATTAGTTGCTTCGAGAATTTTAAGTGATATTTCTAACGATTCACAATATAATAATACTTTTAAAATAGCTTTACCTAGATATATTATGATTAAAAGATTTATTGACATAATGTTTAGTCTTATTCTTTTGACAATTGGACTTCCATTACTATATTTGTTCTCTGATTTTTTTGCAAAATCAATAAATAATGTTTTAGCTGTTTTGAAAGGAAACAAATCAATTGTTGGAATTTCAAAAGTAAATGATAAAGATAACTATGGTTTTGGTAAAGAAGGGCTAATTGGTCTTTCAACTGTGACATTCTCTAAAAATCTTAATGAAAATTCAAAAAGAAAATTAAATGACTATTATTTAATGAACTATTCTCTTGCTTTAGATTTCGATATTATGTTTAAATTTCTGATTAGGAAAAAAAGTGGCAAATAAATTTATTTTAGATTTTGAAAAACCAATACTTGAATTAGAAAGTAAAATTGAAGAAATGAGAAAACTTGGTGAAACTCTAGACCTTGTTGATCAAATTTCAAGTCTTGAAGGTAAAGTTGAAGACTTAAGATTGAATATATATAGAAATCTTACAAGATGGCAAAGAGTACAAATTGCTCGCCACCCTGAAAGACCTATTTCTTTAGACTATTTTCAAAACATTTTTGAAAATTTTACTGAACTTCATGGTGATATTATTGCCGGTATGGCTCAGTTAAATGGGCAAAATGTTATGGTTGTTGGTCATCAAAAAGGAAGAGATACTAAATCAAATTTGTATCGTAATTTTGGAATGCCTAATCCAGAAGGTTATAGAAAAGCAGAAAGGTTATTTAAATTAGCTGAAAAATTTGGTAATCCAATCATAACTTTTCTTGATACCCCAGGTGCATTTCCGGGAATTGAAGCTGAAGAAAGAGGGCAAGCTGAAGCAATTGCAAATAACTTAAAACTTATGTCTCAATTAAAAGTTCCAATTATTGTTGTAATAATTGGTGAGGGTGCTTCTGGTGGAGCCATTGGCATAGGTATTGGTGATAGAATCCTAATGCTCGAAAATGCTTGGTATTCAGTAATTTCTCCAGAATCTTGCTCAAGTATTTTATGGAGAAGTTGGGATTTTAAAGAACAAGCTGCTGAAGCACTAAAATTAACAGCTGAAGATTTGAAAAAATTCAGCATAATTGATAAAATTGTAAATGAACCTATTGGTGGAGCACATCAAAATCATAATGAAATGTTTACTATTTTGAAGAGTACTTTGATTAGAGAATTGAACGAATTAATGGCTAAACCAAAAGAGTCTATTCTTAAAGAAAGAAGAAAAAAATTCTTAGATATGGGAGTATGGGCAGAATAGATGGAAGCTATTAAACAATTGATTGATTTTATTTTACATATTGATAAACATTTAGCAGAAATTGTAACTACCTATGGTACTATCACTTATGGTATTTTGTTTTTAATTGTATTTTGTGAAACTGGACTCATTATATTGCCTTTTTTACCTGGTGATTCTTTGCTATTTGCAACTGGATCTTTAGCTGCTATTGGAACTTTAAATCCGCATTTAGCATTTGTTTTAATCTCAATTGCTGCTATTTTAGGAGACA
>JAPLFM010000142.1:2567-6736 GCA_026390675.1 Candidatus Kapaibacterium sp.
TTAGGAGACACAATTAATTATTCTATTGGAAGATATTTTGGTGAAAGAATTTTAGCTTCTAATACAAAGTTGATTAAAAAAGAACATATTGATAAAACTCAAAAATATTACGATGCCAATGGTGCTAAAACTATAATACTGGCTCGTTTTATACCTATTATTCGAACTTTTGCTCCTTTTGTAGCTGGAGTAGGTAAGATGAACTATTCCAATTTTATAATTTACAATGTAGTTGGTGGAATTGTATGGACAGCATTATTTGTATATGCAGGATACTTTTTTGGTCAATTAGATATAATAAAAAAGAATTTTAGCTTAGTTGTACTTGCTATTATATTTGTTTCAGTTTTACCTATTTTGTTTGAAGTTTACAAATCATTTAGAGCTAAAAGAGATTAATACTTTGGATGAGCACAAGTCTAAAAAAATTCTATATGTTTGGAAAGGACAATACCCTTGGGATGTTCGTGTTGAGAAGGTTTGTAAATCGCTAATAAATAATGGGTTTGAAGTTCTTTTATTATCAAGATGGTTAGATGAAATAAAAGAATTTGATATAATTGATGGAATTAATATAAAAAGAATAGGGTTTCATAATCCAAGATATAAATTTACTCCCATACCTTACAACTCAAATTGGTATAAAGCAATTGAAAAAAGTATAATTGATTTCAAACCAGATTTGATACTTGTTCGAGAAATATTACTAGCAGATCAATCAGGTAAACTAGCTAGGAAACATAAAATCCCAATTATTATGGATATGGCTGAAAACTATCCAGCAGCTATGAGAGCTTGGAAAAAATACAGCAAAAATATTGTTTCAAGATTAATAACTCATAGTTTCAAAATACCTGATAAAGTTGAAAAGAACACTATAAAACTCATGACTGCAATTATCACTGTTTGTGATGAACAAAATGAAAGATTAATTTCTCAATATCAAATAAAATCTGAAAATATTGAAATTGTTCATAATACACCATTTAAAAATTGGGTTATGAGAGAAAATAGAACTACAAATGATAAAATAATTTTTGGTCATCACGGTAGTACAACTGATGATAAAAAAATTATTAATTTCATTTATGCATTTATAAATGTTCAAAAGTCTAATCCAAATTTAGAATTGCATTTGGCTGGCTATGGAGAATCTTTTGATGAAATTGAAGAATTGATTAATAAAACAAACTCAAATATATTTATTAAAATACTAGGTAAATATGATCATAATGAGTTACAACAGCTAATAAATTCTTTTGATTATGGTGTGCTTCCATACCAGATAAGTGATTTTAACAACACTACAATTCACAATAAAATTTTTGATTACTTTGCTTTTGGTAAACCTGTTTTAGTCTCAGAAGCAAAACCAATTTCAAGACTTGTCAAACAAGAAAATAATGGTGTTGTAGTAGAATGTGAAAATATTAATAAAATTGAAACTGGAATAATTGAGTTGCTAAACAAAGACTATAATGTTATGAGTTCAAATTCAGTTAAAGCATTTGAAGAAAAGTATAATTGGGAAATTGACGAAAAACGTTTAATTAGTTTTGTGAATAAATACATTAATAGATAAATGCCTCAAATAGTAGTTAAAACAATTCAAGCTCATATTGCTTATTATGATAAGGAATTATGTATGTATCTTCATCTTGCTTTAAAAAGAAGAGATAATGATATTAAGTATCCAAGTATATGGCAAGCTGTTACAGGAACATTTGAAGGCTTAGAAAGCTCAATTGAATGTATGAAAAGAGAAATAGAAGAAGAGACTGGAATTATTGTTCAAAAAGTTTGGTTTTTGCCTTATGTAACAACTTTTTACGACCCAAAGAAAGACAATATACACCACGCTCCTGTTTTCGGTATACTAGTTGATTCAAAAGAAATAAAACTTTCTGATGAACATACAGAATTTGATTGGTTATTATTTAATGAAGCTGTAAAATATTACAATTTGCCTTCACATAAAGAAGCAGTAAAAGTATTTGATGAATATATTTTAAACAGTAATGATGAAAAATTATTTAGAGTTGATATTTGAAATTAAGAGGACAAATAGCAACAGTTATAGTTACCTTCAATAGATTAGATATGTTGAAGGATACAATTGAGTCACTAAGGAATCAAACTAAAAAGATTGATAAAATTATTGTTGTAAATAATTCATCAAGTGATGGAACTGAAGAATGGTTAAATTTACAAAGCGATTTATTAGTAATAAAACAAGATAATCTTGGTAGTTCAGGTGGACAATATACTGGCTGGGAAACAGCTTATGAACTTGGATATGAATGGCTTTGGGTAATGGATGATGATGTTTTGCCTGAGTTAGATTGTTTGGAAAAGATATGGGATTACAAATCTGAAAACATAATTGTTGCACCTTTAAGATATACACCATTAGGTTTACCTTTTGTTGAAAGTGATATAAAAAAAGCAAACTTGACCAATCCATTTAAAAGTATTTGGAAAGAAATGTTAATATCTGAAGATTTGACAAATGAAAAAATACAATGTGATGGAATTACATTTGAAGGACCTTTATTGCATTACTCAGTTATTGATAAGATAGGATTGCCTCAAAAGAATTTCTTTATTTATGGAGATGATACTGAATATTCTATAAGAGCTTTAAAAAACAATATCAATTCTTATATTATTACAAATGCAAGATTAAATAGAAGATTAGAATATACTGATTTGACGAAAGTATTTAATTGGAAGCATTTTTATATAATAAGAAATTTAATTGCTATTGATAAATTAAATGCTAATTTTTGGGTTAGAAATATTAGACCATTTGGTTATTTATTTGCTTGGGCAATTAAAGCAAATCCTTTTGAATATAAAATAATGGTATTAAATGGATTTTTGAAAGGAATATTTTATAAAAGTCAAAAATGAAATCTGATTTTTTGCTAATTTATCCTAAATATTATTTATACAATCATTTATTTCTTAAGTATAAATAATGAATATTACTTCAACTTTATATTGTATTTTATTTACAATTCCTACATAGAAGATCTCAACTTAATTTAAGAAGCTTTAAAAAAAAATTAAAACTTAATCCATAAAGTATAGATAAAAAAAATATTTAATTCGTAATTTAGAAAAGTAACCCAGCAAAAATGAATTATTCTTACTTCATTTTGTTAAGAAATCTTAACAATCTTAACATAATATTAACAAACAACTACTTTTCTTTTAATTTATCTAAAGCATTTTGTAAATTATATAATAAGTTTTAACAAATTTAAAGAAAGTTTATGTTTAAAATGTTTCTCCCTAAAGAAGTAAGTTTTTTTGATATGTTTGATCAACATGCTGAGCTTATAATTGAAACTGCTAAAGTGCTTAATGATTTCACAAAAGGTAGTTTATCTCTTGAAGAAGCTAGTATAAAAATCAAACAATTAGAAAGACAAGCTGATACGATTGTTCATAAATGTACTGAAGAACTACAAAATACATTTATCACTCCAATTGAAAGAACTGATATACTTCAGCTAATAAAAAAACTTGATGATATAGATGATAGTATTTATTAAGCAATGTCTAGAATTGGTCTATATGAAATTGAAATATTAAGACCAGAAGCTAGGGAATTAGCTGATCTAATTCTTAAAGCATCATATCAAGTTGCAGATGTGTTAAAATCACTACGAGATAAGAAAAATTTTGAAAGTGCATTGATAAAATGTAAGCTTATACATGATTTGGAGTCTGAAGGTGATGCAATTTTCCGTACAGCAATTAAGCAGTTATTTAAAGAAAATGATGCAGTTCTAATAATCAAATGGAAAGATGTTATTGACCGTTTGGAACGTGCTATTGATAGAAGCGAAGAAGTAGCCAATATCATCGAGAAAGTAATTATATCAGCATCATAAACTATAAATTTTAGAAATATTAAAAAGGTAAATTATGGACGGAGTGTGGATTATTGTAATAATCACCGTCATTATTGCACTTGTTTTTGACGTAATAAATGGATTTCACGACTCTGCAAATTCAATAGCTACAGTTGTATCAACAAAAGTATTATCTCCAAGATATGCAGTTATGTGGGCTGCATTTTTCAATTTTATAGCGATGTTTATTTTTGAACCAAAAGTAGCAAATACAGTTTCAAAAATAGTTGATATTAAGGTAGGAGA
>JAPLFM010000142.1:6801-7953 GCA_026390675.1 Candidatus Kapaibacterium sp.
TAATATTAGCTGGGCTCTTAGGAGCAATTATTTGGAATTTGAGTACTTGGTGGTGGGGCTTACCAACTAGTTCTTCTCACGCATTAATTGGTGGGTTGGCTGGTGCTGGTATAGCATATAAAGGCTTTGCTGTAATAAACATGAAAAAAATATCTCAAACAATTGAATATATTCCATTAGCACCATTATTTGGGTTATTAGCTGGATTTATATTGATGATTGCTGTATATTGGATATTTAGAAAATGGAAACCTGCAGATGTTGATAAACTATTTCGTAAAGGACAATTAGTTTCTGCTGCTTTATATTCTATTGGTCATGGTGGAAACGATGCGCAGAAAACAATGGGTGTTATTGTTGCTGTGCTAGTAGCTGCTGGAATGTTTGACCCAAATGGTCAATTATCATTATCAAATTGGAATACATCTTGGATAATTATTTCATGTAATTTAGCAATGGCGATTGGCACTGCAATGGGTGGTTGGAGAATTGTTAAAACTATGGGTATGAAATTAACTAAATTGAAACCAGTGCATGGATTTTGTGCTGAAACTGCTGGAGCTGCAACATTATTTATGGTAACATATCTTGGTATTCCAATTTCGACTACTCATACTATTGCGGGTTCAATAATTGGAGTTGGTTCAACTACTAATGCTTCTGGAATAAAGTGGACTTTAGCTTTTCGCATTATGATGTCTTGGGTTGTTACAATTCCATTATCAGCATTGATGGCTGCCATTTCATTTTATATAATCAACTATTTGCATTTCCATATTTAATTTTGATAAATGTAATATTTATGAATAAAAAAAGGCTAGTAAATAATTTTTACAAGCCTTTTTTATTTAATATTAAATTAAGAATTTATTAGAGCTTTAGTCTTTTGAATATTGACTCAGGAATATTTCTAATAATAAACATAATGATACGCCAAAATCCTGGTAAATAAACTATATCTTTCTTCTGATTTATACTACGATATATCAACGCTCCTACCAATTCAGGTTTTGCCATAAGTGGACTTTTTGGTAAATGAGATGTCATTTGAGTAAGCACCATACCAGGTTTAATTGTTAAAACATTAACTCCAAATTCAAAAAGTCTATTACGCAAACCCTGCAAATATAAGCTAACAGCACCTTTACTTGC
>JAPLFM010000142.1:8017-11571 GCA_026390675.1 Candidatus Kapaibacterium sp.
GCACCTTTACTTGCACCATAAATATAGTTACTTTGTCTGCCTCTATCTCCAGCTACAGAAGTTATTACTGCAATTGTACCATTTCTTTGTTTTTCAAAATATTCAGATAATACTGAGCAAATTGAAATATAACTATTACAATTAATCTCAAATTCTTTGACTGCTTCTATATTATTATTTCTAATTGCTTCATTATCAGGTAATGTACCATGACCAATAAGAGCTATATCAAATTTTCCAAGTTTATTATATCCATCACTTATAATTTCAGAATGTTTTTTATAATCTAATGCATCGCATGTATTTATATAAACTTCACTTGCTCCACGAGCTTTCAAATCATTGCTAACTATCTCTAATTTGCTCAAATCCCTTGCAACAAGATAAAAGTTAGCTTTATCATTAGCAAAATGCTTCAAACATTCTTGAATAATTTGAGAAGTAGCACCAAATACAAATATTTTTTTCATTTTAATTTTTATTTAGAGTTCATCATTCTTTCCCAAAAATCAGAAGTGAATTTTGGGTCTTTAAATTTAATAAATTCATTTAATTTCGGATAGAAAATTTTAAAATCACTTCCCTGCATTCTTGAGTCTTTAGCAGGATATAGTCTTCCACCAGCATCTTTAATTATATTATCAAGTTTATCTAATTCTTTTAAAGTTTTTTCACCATAATTTCTAAAATCAATTGCCATCGTTATCCCAGGTGCAGGAAATGAAAGCAAACCGGGTGATTGAATATTTCCAAATGATTTTAAAACTGTTAGAAATGAAGAAAGACCAGAATCAACAATAACTTTTAAAATTTGATTTAAAACCTTTCTATCATTTTCAAAAGGTATCACAAATTGATATTGCATAAAACCATTTTTACCATAAGCTTTCTGCCAACCATCTACTGCATCTAAAGGATAGAAGAAAGTATTATAATGAACTACATTTTTAATTTTTTTACTAAACTGCTTATTATAATAGAGTGCATTAAATGCTTTTACAGTTAGCTTATTGATAAATGGAAAGTCCAATGGGAAAGGTAAACTTTTTTCTTCTAAAGGTTTATCAAGATTATCCAAATTTGTATTATGATTTCCTCTCAAATACAAGCCTCTACCCATACTTTTGCCTTTGGTAGTGCAATCTATCCAAGAAACTGTATAATCAAATAGTTTTTCAGATTCTAAATTTAAGTCAAAAAATTCATCAAGATTTGAAAATTTTATTGATTCAATATCAATAAATGGATTTTGAATTTTCAAACATTTAAATTCCACCCAAGTGATAATTCCTGTAAGTCCTAATCCGCCAATAGTAGCATTAAAAAGCTCAGAATTTTGATTTGGACTACAAGTATAATAGTTGCCATCAGATCTAAATAAATTAAACTGAGTAACATGGCATCCAAAAGTTCCAGCAACATGATGATTTTTCCCGTGAACATCATTGGCTACAGCACCAGCAATTGTTACGAACTTTGTACCCGGAGTAACAGGTAAAAACCAACCTCGTGGTACTAAAAAATTTAAAGCTTCTGCAAATGTAAAGCCAGCCTCACATTTTAAAATTCCTTTAATTTCATCAAATGAAATAATATGATTTAATCCAGAGCAATCAATAGCAGCGCCATCACTTATCAAACAAGAGTCACCATAACTCTTCGCTTTACCAAATGCCAATACTTTACCTTTAGCATTGGTAATAGTTTTCGATTCATCTCCCAACCAGTATAAATTGACTATTTCCTTAGGGTTAGCTTTTGGATATCTACCAAATGACTCATAACTCATTTATATTGTAGCTCCTATTGCCAAAAGAATTACTAAAAAATAAACAATATAACTAACTTTGTCTTTAGCTGCAAAAACAATTGGATCATCGGTCATTTGACCTCTGGTAGCTAAAAACCATATTCTACATATCCAAAATAGAAGTAGGGGAGCAATCCCCCAAAGTAATGTAGGATTCTTATAAAGTGATATTACTTGCTCTGAATTTACATACAATGAAAAAACTAATACAGCAAGAAATCCAGAACTTGGACCTAATCCCATTAGCAAAGACATATCTTCAATATGATATCCTCTTCCAGTAGTTTTTAACTTTTTTTCACTTTTCATTAATAAGAGTTCAGTATATCTTTTCAGCACTGCCAAACTCAAAAATAGAAACATTGTAAAAGCTAATAGCCAATGTGATAGTGGAGTTGCAGTAGCTCCACCTCCAGCTATTATACGGATTGTGTATAAGCTTGCAAGTACCAAAATATCTAAAATTGGAATTTTCTTCAAATAAAATGAATATGCAGTAGTTATAATATAATAAGTCAATAAAATTAATGAGAATTGCAAATTTAATAAACTAATTGACAAAGCAAAACTCAATATTAGTAAAAGTGTTGCGAAAATTACACCGCTTTTTAAACTCATATCACCTGAAGCAAGTGGTCTAAATTTTTTACGAGGATGAAATCTATCACTTTCCAAATCAAGTAAATCATTTGTTAAATATACTGAAGAAGCAGTAAAACTAAATGCTATAAAGGCTAATATAGCTTGAATTAACGAGTCTTGATTTCCAATTTTATGCGCTAAAACTAAAGGTAGAAATATAAGAATATTTTTAATCCATTGATAAACTCTTATGCTTTTTATAAAAGTCTTTAATGAATTAACTTCTTTAGTAAATAGTTTTTCAATTTGAACTATCTTCTCAGCTTTCTGAATAAAGTCTTTATCATTAGTAACAACAATAGCTGCACTTGCTGTTTCCCAAACTTTCAAATCAGGAGTAGTATCACCAGCATAAACAAATTGCTTTTCACCAAAAGTTTTAACTAAAAAATCTCTTTTGTTGGCACCTTTTAAATTCAAGTCTTGCTTAGTACCATAAATTTCATCAAATATTCCTAAGTAATTTCCAATTTTCTCAGCAATACTTTGAACACTTGCTGTTACTAAAATTGTTCTTCTTCCTTTTGCTCTTTCTTGCTTTACATACTCTATCAATTCAAGATTATACGGCAATATTTCTGGGTTTAATTCAACTCTACTAAAAACTTCATTTTTGAAAACAACTAACCCTTTCATAATCCAAAATGGAATTAAAAACAATGTAATTGGTGAGGATTTAATAAGTTTTAAGATTGATTCTAAAAAGCAATCTGAATAGATTAGAGTTCCATCTAAATCAACACAAAGGGGGTTATTTGTATTAGTATTTGCCAAATTTAGTATTATTGATTTGCAATTTTTTTCTCAAACAGTTGCAAGGCTACTCCAATTGTCTGATCCATATTATAATATTTATAATCGGCTAATCGACCTACAAAATACACTTTTCCATCAAGTTTATCTACTTCAGCTTTATATTTCAAATATAGCTCATTATTCTTTTCTTGTGGAATAGGGTAATATGGTTCGTTTTTTTCTTTATCATAAAGCTCAGAATACTCAAAAGCTATAGTAGTTTTATGATGTTTTTGAGCAGTCAAATGTTTGAATTCTGTTACTCGAGTATAGTCATTTGTATTTGGAAAGTTCATCTGAGCAACTT
>JAPLFM010000142.1:11591-18344 GCA_026390675.1 Candidatus Kapaibacterium sp.
GATACTGCTCCATTTCTAATGTTTTAAAGTCAAATTTTAATGAGCGATAAGGAAGTTCACCAAATTTATAATCAAAATATGCATCTATTGGGCCAGTATAAATTATTTTATCAAATTCCAAACCTTCAATAACATCTTTGTAATCTGTATTAAGCATTAGTTTTATATTCTTGTTTTCCAACATGTTATTTGCCATAGCTGTATAACCTTTTTTTGGCATAAATTGGAAAGAGTCTTGGAAATATCTGTCATCATTACTTAAAAAAACAGGTACTCTTGAACTAACAGAAAAATCTAACTCTTCTGGCCTTAATCCCCATTGCTTAAGATTATAATTCAAAAATACATTTTTATAAATATAATCTGCAAGGGATTTAATGTCTTTGTCATCATTTTCAAGCATTTTAAGAATTGGAATTTTCAATCCTAAACCGTAAGTATTAATTAACTTTTGTTCTAATGATTTTGCATATTCAGTTGGAAACAATTTATAAAGTGAATTGAAGTTAAATGGAATTGGTGCATTTTTCCCATCTATCTCACCTAACACTTTATGTTCATAAGGAATCCAATCAGTAAATTGACTCAAATATTCAGATACTTTTTGCATATTTGTATGAAAAATATGAGGACCATACTTATGAACTAATATTCCATCTTCGTTGAAATAGTCATAAGCATTACCAGCAATATGATTTCTCTTTTCAATTATAAGACAAGTTTTATTTAGCTGACTTGCTATTCGTTCAGCCAAAATAATCCCACTAAGTCCTGCACCTATAATTAAAAAATCATATTTCATTCGTTATCTCTAATCCCTTCAATTTCATCTTCAAGTTCAATTGGGTATTCTCCATTGAAACAAGCTGTGCAATATCCAATCCCTTTCTCTTGAGGTACTGCTGCCAGCATTTGATCTAATGAAAGGTATTTTAATGAATCAACTCCAATTGCTTTTCCTATTTCTTCTTCAGTTTCATAATGGTTTGCAATCAATTCTTCTCTACTTGGAAAATCCATACCATAATGGCAAGGGTATTTCACTGGAGGGGAAGTAATGCGCATGTGGAGTTCTTTGGGTTTTGCTTCTCGTATCAATTTTATCAAGGCTTTTGAAGTAGTTCCTCGCACTATTGAATCATCAATCACACAAATTTGTTTATCTTCAATTATCCCTTGAACAGTATTGAACTTAGTCTTAACCTTCATTTCTCGATTATTCTGACCTGGAGCAATAAATGTTCTTCCTACATAATGGCTTCTAATCAATCCGATTTCAAACATAGTGTTACCGTGATTTTCATTATTCACTTGTGCATATCCAAGAGTTGATGTATTTCCGCTATCTGGAACAGGAATTACTCTTAATTTACTTCCATCTATTGGTATAATCGGGCTTTCATCTGCCAAATTTTTACCTAATTTTCTTCTTACTTTATCTACACTTTCACCAAATATTTTTGAATCAGGTCTCGAAAAATAAACATATTCAAATATGCAATGTTTTGATTCTGGAGTTACATCAGCTATTTTATAAGATTTGATCTCACCAGTTTTGATTGTTTCTTCATCAATAACAATCATTTCATTATGTTCAATAGATCTCACATATTCAGCACTTACAATATCAAACGCAGCAGTTTCTGAGGCAATCATATAAGAATACTCATCTCCAACTTTCAATCTACCAATACTTAATGGTCTTACTCCATTTGGATCACGAGCTGCTATCAATCCTTTTTCAGTAATTACACAAATTGAATAAGCTCCACGAGCTATTTGCAATGCTTCTCTTACTTGTTCTATTTGAGTTTCTTTTTTACTTTTTGCAATCAAGTGCATAAATATTTCAGTATCAGTAGTGGTCTGAAATATAGAGCCTTCATCTTGTAATTTCTTTTTTAGTGTTTTAGTATTAACTAAGTTACCATTATGAGCCAAAGCCAAAATTCCACTTTGGTAAATCATATTAAAAGGTTGGATATTGAACTTTGTAGAAGATCCAGTTGTAGAATATCTATTATGTCCTACAGCTATTTTACCTTTCAAATCATTAGTCAATACACCTTCTTTTGAAAATACATCAAGTACTAAGCCCTCATCACGAACATAAGCATATTTATTTTTCTTCTTAACTTCATCGTAATATATTGTTGTGATACCACTTGCTTCTTGACCTCTATGTTGAAGTGCATGAAGGGCATAGTAGGCTATAACAGCAGCTTGAGGGTGATTGTAAACACCAATTACAGCACAATTTGGTTTTGCTTTATCGTGTTCTTTCTTTACTGAGCAGGAGTTGCAAGATTCTGACATTAATTAAATCAAAAAATGATGTATAATAATCTACAAATTTAATAAAAAAAAATTAATCTTTATCCACTTGTTAATTAAATGTGTGAAGTATTCTGCATTTGTATTGTCATTCCTCACACGATTGTGTGCTTGTTCAGGAATCCAACATTTGTCTTTTGTCTTTCGCTGGCGAAGGTGGCTTGCTTGCATTTCGCATTCGTAGAGACAAGATTCAATCTTGTCTCAAATCATTCATTAGAACAGACATTCGTGTTTGTGTCATATTTATATCCTGTATTCATAGTGGCCAAAGCTTGCTTTAGCCTTTTTAATTTTTGTTTTAGGGTTGTTGAGCTTGCTTTAGCCCTTTTATTATTCCAAAAATGCAGGTTAGAGCAAGCTCTACCCCTACAAAACATTTCCATCTAAAATTCAACATTTTCCATTTCTAATTTAACCCAAATTAATCATTAGAGAAAAATCTGTGTTTAATTAGTTTCATCAATGATTCAGAATTTTGATTTAAATTCCCCTCTCACACAATTGTGTGATTAGAGGGGTGGCTGGCTTCGAGACAGACGGGGTGGTTGTCTTTTGTATTATTCCCCATTATTTTCCAAAAAAAATAATTCTATGGAGTAATCTGGGTTAATCATTATCTTGTAGAAAGCGAATTTATATTTGTATTTAGATAATTTATCACTAATTTAAAATAAGTAGTGTTACAAAAACTCTTATTATCTGTTATTATATAAAATAGAAATTACAATAATCAATTTAAATAAAGGTTATCTAATGAAAAAAGCTTTTCAAAATATATTGTTACTATTGATTTTAGTCAATTTAAATTTATATTCTCAACCTGAAAAAGCAAAGAAAGAACTTGATAATGCTATTCAATCTGCAAATTCAAATGGTAAATTATATTATATTGCTATTCCACCTAATGATGTAGTTTCTCAACCAACTCAATCATTAGATATTTTTGTATCTTCATCTTATGATACAAAAGTAACTTTAAGCAATCCTGCAACAGGACTGTCTATTGTTAAAAATGTTAAAAAAAATACAGTAACTTCTTTTTCAAATAAAGATGGTGATCTTGATTGGGGAAGAGATGAAATAAGAATCTCACAAAATGCACAGGGTCAAGGAATGAGATTGGAATCAGATGAGCCAATTAGCGTTTATGTAATGAATTCAAAGTCAGTAACTACCGATGGTTACCTTGCAATTCCAGTTGCACTTTGGGGAACAAGGTATATCCATTTGGCTTTTTGGGATTTCAAAGAGTTTGGGCCATGGGCTGGAGGATTTATAGTTTTGGCATCTGAAAACAATACTAAAATCACTATAAAACTAAAAGGCAGGGGAAAAGGTTTTGCTACAACTGATAGAGGATCTAAGATAAGTGACTCTTTAAAAATAACTTTACAAAAAGGTGAAGTTTATATGGTAAGAGGTGACGCAAAAACTCGTGGAGTGTTTGACTTGTCTGGTTCTGAAATTACTTCTGATAAGAAAATTGGATTAATTTCTTTTCATGAACGATGTATGATTCCAGTTACAACTGTTACAAGTGGAAGAGATCATTTAAGTGAAATGCTTCCACCAGTTAATGCTTGGGGTAAGAACTATTATTCTGTTGAAATTGATAGAAAAACAGATTATGGTGATTATTTCAGAGTAATTTCTTCTGAAGATAATACCCAAGTGCGAGTAAGATGGTATGATAAAAAAACAAATAAATTACTAGGAGATGACACCAGAATTCTTAAGAAATCAGGCGATTTTGAAGAATATCAAGATAATCAAGCTACTTTTCCACATGCTTTTCCTTCTGTAAGAGGAACTTCCTCTTTTGAAGCTGACAAACCAATTTTAGTGATGCAATATGCATTCTCTTCAAATTGGGATGGAGGAAGTAGTTGGTGGGATCCATTTATGACTTTGGTAGTCCCAAGGGAGCAGTTTACTACAAACTCAATTTTTCAAACTCCGAGTAACAAAAGTGGTAATGAGTTTAATAATAACTTTTTTAATATGATTATAATTGGAGATACTGTTAATTCTATTAATAATGATAAATTGTTGACTTCAATTTATCTTGATGGTAAAAGACTAATTGATAGATTTCCTAATTTATCCAAACAAAGGATACCAAACACAGATTTATATTGGGTTACTGTGGAAGTTGAAAAAGGAGCACATCATATATTTGGAGAAACTCAATTTGGAGGTTTTATTTATGGATACTCATCTTTTGATTCTTATGGCTGGCCTGCAGCAACAGCATTTAGAAGATTAGATAATAAAGATTTTGAAACTCCAAAAGTAGAATATCAATTAAATTGTGATGGAAGTACAAGTAACGGAATAGTAACAGACAAACCAGACGATGCAAGTATTAGATCAAATTTATCTGAAGCTTATTTACTTTCAGATTCTTCATTCAATTATTCATTTAAAGTTGATAATATAACTTCAGGAACAACAATTCAAGCTAATTGGAGTTTAGTACCAATAAATTCTAAAAAAGAAGCAAAAGCTCTAATTATTTTTAGAGATGATGTGGGTAATGATACAATAGTTAAAGTTGAATATTTCCCAACAAGTATTAAAATAGATACTTTGGGTTCTTTTGGAAATTTCAAAGAAGATTCTCCTCCACTAACAAAAGATATTATAATAACAAATATTAGTAAAAAGGAAGTGTATTTTAAAAGTATCAAACTTCTGAAAAGCAATATAGGTTTTAAAATAGAGCCATTATCTTGGGATCAAACCCAACCAATTGTAATTGGAGATTCTCGAATTGTAAGTATCAAGTTCACAGTGGATACTAATTTGATTCTGTATGATATAAATAATTTAGTTGATTCTCTTGGTGTTGGTGATGACTGTAATTTTAATTATTTAGCAGCTACTAAAGCTACGCTTTTAAAAGAATTGAAAGATTTAATGCCTCCATATGTAACTTATACTAAAGAATGCAATGGTATAGTTAAAAATGGAGTTATTACTGACAAGCCTAATGATACAATTATAAGATCAAACCTCAAAGAAGTTCTATTAGACACCACACAAGGCAAAACATTTAACTATAAACTAACTGTTTCTAATATAGATCCAGGAGTTACAATTCAAGCTAATTTTTCTTTAGTACCAATAGATACGTTAAAAGATTCAAAAGCAACTGTTGTTTTTAGAGATTTCTTAAATAACGATACAATTATTGTTTTCAATAATATCGTAACTAATCTTAATATTTCAAAAGATATTTCTTATGGTAACTTCAAAAAAAATGATGAATCAATTTCCAAAAAAGTAAATGTCAAAAATGAAAGTAATAAAGAAGTACTTGTTAAGGATTTAAAACTTAAATATGGAAATATCGGATTTTCGTTAGAGCCATTGAGTTGGGATAAGTCTAAAGCAATATCGATTGGAGATTCAAGACCATTACTCATTACTTTTAGTCCAATTGAAGCATCAAAAAATTCATCTTTAAAATTATTTGTGGATTCATTAGGGATCGGAGATGATTGCTCGTTTAATAATAAAATTAAAGTAGAAGCAACAATTGACTCAACAAGTGTTGTTGAAGTTTCTGCAAACGAATATTTTAGTATAGATGCAATAATACCAAACCCTATTACAAATGATGGAGGTATTATTCAGTATTCTATTGGCAAAGAAGCTAAAATTGAAATTTCAATAGTAACTGCTTTAGGAAGCAAATTTGTTTTAATCGAAAACCAAACTTTACAAACAGGTAAATTTAGCTTAGACATTCCAATCAATAAGCTAACAAATGGTAGCTATTTTGTAGAACTTAAAGCTGATGGTGTGGTAATATCTAAGAAATTTGTAATACTTAAATAATGTTAAAATAACCTCCACCCAAAAGTGGAGGTTTTGTTTTTCACCCCATCGGGGTGATATATTTATAGTAAGTTTAACTTTTTTATTAAATTGTTCGACTCCAAAGGGGTCGTAGCTCCTAATGTTTTATTATTTTCTATAAATCTTATATCCCTTTGGGATAATAAATTTTCAACCTCCAGCCAAAAGTGTAGGTTGTGTTTATATTCCAATATTTCACGCAATATCTACACAATATATTCGTCTAAATTATACCGAATTGTAAAAAAATACTTTGTAAAAAAATTAAAAAAACGCTAAACAACTGCAAAAATTGAAATGAAGTAAGTTGTGTAACATAATGAAATGTTATAGGTTAGACGATTTCTGAATTGTCCCTTCTCCAGACGTGGAGAAGGATAGGATGAGGTCTATTAGCTAAGTTGCTTGAAACTCAAAACCAATATATCCTGAAATAAATTCAGGTTGAAAGAAGAAAAAAAAAGAGAAAAAAAAAAAAAACGCAAAATAACTGCAAAAATTGAAATGACTACAATTCTACAATTTAGAAAATAAAATAGAGTATTTAAAAAA
>JAPLFM010000152.1:0-5488 GCA_026390675.1 Candidatus Kapaibacterium sp.
TTAAAACATCACACCTTTCAAAAGTAAGTTTTTTATTGTTTTCTTTATCATTATCACTATCTGGAAAACATACTAATTCAAATTTAGCCCTAGGATTTTTTTTCATTACATTTGTCAAACTTTCAAATATATAATCTGAACCATTTCTTAGTTTTGATTTAGTTACATCAAAAGGAGCAATTGTAATAGGAATTTCAGTTCCAATTTGCATTGGTTTAACAGTAAAATCTTTACTTAATTCCAAATACTTGTCAGAACTTGGTATTTCTAATTCAAAATCTTCAGCAAAGTATCCTGGACCATTAATAGAAATAATGTATTTCATACCTGGCTTCAAACCAGTAGCAAAGTAAGAACCATTGGTTGCTTCATTACTTTTTGTTCTAAAAACAATATTTTCATCTTTATCTTTAAAAACCAAATTAAGTTTTAAAGGCTTTTTATCAATGGCATCTGTTACAATTCCAGTTACTGAAATAATAGTAGATACTTGAGAATTTGATAAATACAAACTACCTAAAAACAACAATATATAAATTATATTTTTCATTTTTGTCCTTTTTTATTTTTAAATATAGTTTAGATTTTAAATATATCAAAACAATATTTACTAAATGATAAATTCAGTAATAATTATTATTTATATCCAATAAAAAGACTAATTTTGTCTCTTAAATTAGGTTTTAAAAATCCAGATTTATATAGTATAGTATCAGATTTATCTTGATACCAAATTTTATAATCATTTTGATTAATCCATTTTTGAATATCTTTTATAAATGGATTCCTATATTTTTTACCATGAGTTTCAATCGAAATTACTTTTGGTTTACTTAACAAATTTTGAAGTATGTACCACTCACAACCCTCAGTATCAATACTTATCAGATCAATTGTCTTATCATCTATTTTATCAAAAACAATTGCTTCTACAGTAAATTTATCTTCTTCTTTTGGAATATATTTATCATTTACTAGAGCAGGAGAAGATTCTAAAGTACTAACAAAAGTTGAAGCATTACTTCTATACAAATCTATGGTAGTATTTTCTGTATAAATTGCATAAGGATAAAGTGAAACGTTTTTCATACCATCAAAATACAAGATTATTTTTTCAATACAATTTGGATCGGGTTCGACTAAAGTAGTTTTTATCCCATCTTTAATAAAACCAAGAATGTTTGAAGTTTCAGGCAAATAAACTCCTACTTCAGCAACATGAGTAGGAGTAAAATTTATTTCTTTACACTTTGTATATAATAAATCGTTCATTTACGGTTGCACTTTATTTCTTAACACACTGTTTTTCCTACCATAAAACAAATATATGACAGTTCCCAAAGCTAACCAAAAGAACAATCTTTCCCAATTATGTTCGCCTAAGCTCCACATCATTGCTAGATTAAAAAAGATTCCTAAAGAAGCTACAACAGGTAGAAATGGAGTTCTAAATGGTCTTTCTTTATCTGGTTCTTTTATTCTCATAAGCCATACAGCACCGCATACCATTACGAAAGCTAATAAAGTACCTATATTAACTAATTCAGCAATTACACTTATTGGTGTTATTGCTGCAACAATAGAAACAACTAACCCTGTTAATAAAGAAGTTTTATAAGGGGTTTTAAATTTTGGATGTATATTGGCAAATGGATTTTTGGGCAACAAGCCATCTTTAGCCATTGCATAAAATACTCTAGACTGCCCTAAAAGCATTACTATTAAAACAGATGTCAAGCCAGCAACTGCAGCAATTGATATAATTAAAACAGCAAATTTCAAACCTACAGAATTGAATGCAGCTGCAATTGGAGCATTAATATCAATAGTGTCATACTTCACCATTCCAGTTAAAACAAGAGCAACTAAAATATAAAGAACTGTACAAATAATTAATGACAATATTATTCCAAAAGGAACATCTTTTTGGGGGTTTTTAGCTTCACCGGCTGATGTCGAAACAGTATCAAAGCCAATATAAGCAAAGAAAATATAGGCTGCACCCGAGAGAATTCCTGCCCAACCATAAGCTTCCATTTGACCTCCAGTTGGAGTAGTAATCATTCTAGCTTCTGGTATAAATGGTGTCCAATTAGCAATATTAATATGTTGAGCACCAACTATTATAATAAATAATACGACTGCACCTTTAACAAGTACCATAATATTATTTGTATTAGCAGCTTCTTTAATACCTTTTACTAAAATAAATGTAACCAACCAGATAATTATGAAAGCAGGTAAATTCATACCAAAACTTAAATGAATCAAGTTGCCTGATGCATCTAGAACTCCAGAATAATGAGAAGTTAATTCTGCTAGCTTTGCCGGAGATTTAGAAGCTTCATTGAGTAGATTTGTCCCCGTAAAGTAATCATTCATCATCCAAAAAGGTAGTTTTATATTGAAAAGTAAAAGTAATTTACTTAAATATCCCGCCCATCCAACTGCAACAGCAGCTGAAGCCATTGCATATTCAAGAATTAAATCCCAACCAATAATCCATGCAAAAAACTCACCCATAGTTGCATAAGAATATGCATAAGCAGAGCCTTCAACAGGAAGCATTGATGCAAACTCTGCATAACATAATGCTGCAAAAGTACATCCAATCCCTGCAATTACAAAAGACAAAGCAAGTGCAGGACCAGCATGCAATCTAGCTCCAACTCCTGTCATTACAAAAATACCTGCGCCAATAATTGCACCAATTCCAATGAAAGTTAGTCCCCATTTTCCTAATACCCTATCAAGTTTGGAGTTTTTCATGTCTTCGTGAAAAGCCTCGGCTATATAATGTATTAAGTTATCCATAATTTCCTATTATATTTCAAAGTTATCATTTTAATAAATTAAAAATTACATTTAAGTTGTTTAAAGTCAAAGATATTTTTTTCAATGTTTAAAACAACTTTTCTATTTTCGCCAATTTGGCTCTCTTTTTTCCAAAAATGAAGTAATACCTTCTTGACATTCTAAATTTAATCTTAATTCGGCAACAGTTGTTGCAACGTAATCAAAAATTTCTTGTTTAGAAAGAAATTGAACTTTATTAATCATTTCATTTACAACTTTCATTGCATTTGATCCATTTTTTAAAAGCTCATTAATTTTTGTATCAATTACTAAATCTAACTCATCTTTTTTATATGCAGAATTAATTAATCCAATTTTTTCAGCTTCAATTGCATTTATTCTATTACCTGTCATTAAAATTTCTTTAGCTTTTGTCAATCCAATTCTTTCAATAACAAAATTAATAATTGCAGCAGGTACAATACCAATACTAACTTCAGACAAACCAAATTTTGCATTTTCAGTTGCATAAATGATATCACAAGAAAGCATAATTCCAACACCAGCACCAACAGCACTTCCATTTATTTTAGCAATAACTGGTTTAGGAAACTCTTTAATTTTATAAAGAAGTTCAATTAACCTAAATGATTCTTCATAATTTTCATCATAAGTATGACTTGAAACTTCTTTGAGCCAATTCAAATCTGCACCTGAACAAAAAGTATTGCCAGATCCAGTAATTATTAGAATATTAAAATTATTTTGAGCAATAAGAGCATCAATACAAAGATGAAGTTCTTCGATCATTAAACTATTTACAGCATTTTTAAGCTCTGGACGATTTAAAATAAGATAAGCAATATTGTTTGCAATTTCAAGTTTGATTGTAGAAAACATAATCTAATAATAAATTTATAAACTTAAATTCAAACCAAATACTAAACTTTGGTTAAGTTGTCTGCGTTTTGAATAGTTATAATCATAAACCATCCTACTTACATAATCAATACCAATTATTCCATAATGCAATCCAAATGTACCTAATGTACTTGCTCTAGCATGTTCATAATTATTAAAAAAATCTGTCTTTGATAGAGCAATTGCTTTCAAGCCTATTGTTAAATTTAAGTCATTTACTAACTGTGCTTGTATATTTGAATCAAATACTATACTATATCCATTTTCAATTTCAAACTTACTCAATGGATTATCAGGATTTACTTTTATTAACTCAACATTATTTTGTAATACAAATTTGTTAGTAATTGTTTGCTGAATTGCATATCCGGCACCCAAAGTAAAATCTAATTGAAAAGTGCCACTATCATTTCTAAATGTTTTTTTAGTACCAATAAATAATGTCTGATATAGAAACAAAGGATCCATAAAATTACTTTTCTGATCATTCAAAACACCTTCGGCAATTTGAGTTTCCCCAGTAGTTTCTAAAAATAGCCTCAAAGAAGAGTTTGATAAAATAGAAATAGAAGGTGTTACTGTTACTAATAAATTATCTTGGGTTTTAATAGGTAATGAATTATTATTATGTAACTGTCCATAGATTAGCATCGCACTGCTATTTAATTGGATATATTCACCTTCGTAAGTGAGCTTACCACTAGAATTAAGTTGCCATTGAGCATTAAGATTATCACCATCATTATTACTAAGTGAATTAAAATTCAAACCTAAGTTTGAATTAAAATTTACTTTCCACCTTGATGGTAATGTTAAAGTAGTGTCTTCTTGGCTATATACTATTAAACCAAAATTAAATAACAAAAAACACAAAACAAATCTCATTTAAACATTTAATTAATTTAAAAACTTAATTTAGTTAAAAATCCTATTATTACCAAAGTTATTTTATGTATTGTAAATTCTAATTAGAAAGATTGAATTTAAATGTTAGAATAGTTTTCAAAGTATTTGCAAACAACGTCAAATCCTAATAGAATTAACTTATTTAAATTAAAATAAATAGTTAAATTACACTTCTTAACTTATAAAAAATGAAGAAAGTAATATGAAATTTTTAATAATGTTTTTTGGACTTGGTTTTTCTCTTTTTATGGGACTTTATTGGGGGTTGGATAAGCCAAAGCCTACTTATTGGAAAATTATTTCAGTTTCTATTATATTTATTTCTGCTTTCTTAACTTTTTTACCTCCTACAGCTGGAACATTTTCAGATGCAATTGAACTAAGTAGCATAAAAGAACATAAAAACGTAGATGTATATTTGAGGTTAGTTGATATTAATCCATTAGTCAATCCAAGTAACCCAAATGAATTAATTTTCAATGTTATTGCCGAAAGTCAATATACAATTTCTCACAAAGATTTAAAAAAACTTCCAAGAAAATTACTTTTAAAAAGCAAAGAAATTCCAAATGAATTTAATTTGCAGAATGCCTTGGTATTGAATATTTCTTATGATTCATTAAGTAAAATATTTGTTTATAATCATACTAAATCAATTAATCCTCTGGTAACTTATCCTTATATTCCAGCATTATTGGATAGGATAAGAAATCTAAATTATCACGTACCAATGTCTTGGACAGCTTCTATTGCTTTTTGTATTTCTATGATTTTTTCATTTTTGTATATTAGAAAAAAAGACTTAGAATATGATATTAAAGCTTCATCTGCAGCATTATTAGGATTAATATTTGTAATACTTGCA
>JAPLFM010000152.1:5536-17505 GCA_026390675.1 Candidatus Kapaibacterium sp.
AATTTAATTGGGGTAGCTTTTGGAATTGGGATCCAAGGCAAGTAACAATATTTGTTTTAATGCTTGTTTATTTTGCTTATTTTGCATTAAGATTTGCAGTTGATGATATTGAAAAGCGTGCAATGCTTTCTTCAGTCTTTTCGATGTTGTCATTTATTACAGTTCCTTTTCTGATTTTCATCATACCTCGAATGACTCCCGGCTTACATCCCGGAGCAAAAGCCGATGGCAATGTAGGTCCTGTGATAAGCACTCAACAAGGTATGTTAGATTCCAGTTTGGCTTACACTTATTATTTTTCTCTTGCAGGATTTATAATCTTATTTTTCTGGCTTTATAATTTACATATTCGTTATCAAAAAATAAAAAACAAGGTGTTATAATGTATCACTTTTTAGTAGAAAATTCAGTTTATGTAGTATTGATAATTGTTTTAATAATTTGGACAGGAATATCTTTGTTCCTTTTCAATTTAGACAAAAAAATTACTAATTTAGAAAATATTGTTAACAAAAATAATGTTGGAGGTTTGGAATGAAACCAAGATATTTAATTGGTGGTATAATTATAATTGTTTTTGTATTTATATCTTTAAGGTCTTTTAATTTAAGTAAAATTGATTATTCTAATTTTGATGGTGCTTCTGCTACTACCAATACTGTACAAGTATCTGGTGCATTAGTAAAAGAGAAAAGCTATATTTACAATTCTGAAAAAAATGAATTTGTTTTTTATATGAAAGATGATAAAAACAAAGAAGTGAAAGTAATTTATACAGGAGCAAAGCCAAATAATTTTGATTTAGCTCCAAAAGTAGTTGTAAAAGGTAGTTATAAAAACAACTGTTTTTATGCAACTGAAATCTTAACTAAATGTCCTTCAAAATATGAAGGCAAAGCTGAACAAGTAATTTAAAAAATATGATTGGTAAAATTTTAGTTTATATAACTTTTAGTTCTTTTTTAATTGCAACGCTAAGTTATTTTTATGCAATGTTTTCTAAAAAAGATAGTGTTACAAAATTAGGCAGAACAGCATTTTATTTTGGTACAGCAGGGATTGTTGCAACAACTCTCTTTTTATTATCCAAAATATTAGCTCACGATTTTCAATTCACTTATGTTTGGGAATATTCTTCAAGAGAGCTTCAAACTTATTTCCTTATAGCAACATTCTACGCTGGTCAGCAAGGATCTTTTTTACTATGGGGTCTTTGGACTGCTTTAATTGGTTTTGCTGTTATTCCTTACTTACAAAAACACAAATATGAAGCTCCAGCAATGAGTTTTTATGCTCTTGCTGTTTCGTTTATAGTTTTTATATTAATTATGAAAAGTCCTTTTGATTATGTTTGGCAAACTTATGTTGGTCAAGTAGCTGAGAATTTCACTCCTAAGAATGGTAGAGGTTTGAATCCAATTCTACAAAATTATTGGATTACAATACATCCACCTATTTTATTTTTAGGATTTGCATCATTAACAGTTCCATTTGCTTTAGCAATGGCTGCTTTAATAAATAGAGACTTTAAAAATTGGATTAACATTACTATTCCTTGGACTTTATTTGCATCAGGTATATTAGCACTTGGTTTGATGCTTGGTGGGTTTTGGGCTTATGAAACTTTAGGATGGGGTGGATTTTGGGCTTGGGATCCTGTCGAGAATTCATCTCTAATGCCTTGGATTATTTCAGCTACTCTTGTTCATACAATGCTTGTTACGAAAAGAACAGGTGGTCTTGTTAAAACTAGTTTCATTTTAGCTATATTAGGTTATATTTTTGTTTTATACTCATCTTTTTTGACAAGAAGTGGTGTATTAGGTGAAACTTCAGTTCACTCTTTTGTTAGTCCTGGTGCAGTTGTATATCAATTATTACTTGCTTTCTTGATAGTATTCATCGTAATTTCAACAATTACTTTGTTTTTAAGACTTAATGGCATCTCAACATCTAAATTAGATTTTTCAGTTGTATCCAAAGAATTTTTTATATCACTTGGTTCAGTAACATTACTTGTAATTGGGTTTGTAGTATTTTTAGGAACAAGCTTTCCAATTATTGCAGAACTAATAGGTCAAACCAAAGGAACAGTCGAAACCTCTTGGTATAATAAATTAGTTTTACCAATTGCTGTAATAATGATACTGTTTAACTCTTTTTCTTTGTTTTTAAGTTGGAAAAATACTGAAATTAGTGAAGTATATAAAAAATCAATTGTTAGCTTGCTTATTTCATTAATAATTACTGCATTAGCATATTATTTTGGTGTAAAAGATTTTAGATTTGTTGCTTTACTTTTTGCTTCTGCTTTTTCATTGGCTGTAAACTCTAAATTTATTTTAAGCAATTTAAAAAAAGATTACAAACTAGCTGGTGGTTTTATATCTCATTTTGGACTTGCAATATTTACAATTGGTGCTATTACTAGTGGTGGATATTCTATCAAAAAACAAATTAGATTAGTTGAAAATCAAACTAAAAGTTTTGAAGGTTATAAGCTTACATATCTTAAAAAAGAACAAATTCAAAAAGATTTGGCAGATAGAGAAAAATATCAATATACAATTCAAGTTGAAAAAGATGGTCATAAAGCCAATGTTTACCCAATTGTATATTGGAGTGATTTTAATCAAAGACAAGCTCCATTTTTTGAACCGGGAATTAGTTCTTATTTTGCAAAAGATGTTTATGTTTCTCCTTTTTCTATTGAACCATTTTATGAGAAACCACCTTCAATATTAAGCAAAAATTCAAAACAAAATATTTCAATAGACACAAATATTAGTATTGAATTAATAAAATTTGATATGCGTGCAATGATGGGTGCTGCATCTGGAGGACCAATTAAGCCCGGAGCAATAGTAAAGTTTGTTGGTAAGGATTTCGAAAGAACAGATACACTTTATGCCATAATGGATCCACAAACAGGTACTAATATGCCTTTTTGGGATACAATTCCAAACACAAATATTGAGGCAGGGTTTATCCAACTTATACCAAATAGAGAAAACTTGGGCTCATCTCAGGCTGTAATAGCTTATAAAGAAGTAGGAAAAAGTCTTGAAATTCCTAAAGATATTTTTACTTTCGAAGCCTCTATTAAGCCTTTTATTAATTTAGTATGGATTGGGACTATATTATTAGTTTTAGGTTTTTTTGTTTCAATTGCTAAGTATTCAGCTAATTCTAAAAAAATGGAAATGGCATTAAAAGAAAATAAAGAAACTACAATTTGATTTGTTAATTAGATATTTGAAAAAAAGTTTATGAAAAAAAGTATTGCTCAAATATATTCAAATATTAATTTTAGAAAAATATTGATTTTTTTGATAATATTTTCACCTTTACTTTTTTCTGCTAAAAATATTATTCCTTATTATCAATATGAAGTATCAGGAATTTTAGATAAACAGAATATAAGTAAATTAGTAAATACAACTTTAATCTTGTTAGGAAAGAAATCTGATAGCCAAAATTGGTATCCTTTACAAGATTTTTTAATTAATAATGTTGACAAGCAAGACTTCCCTATTGTCTTAACAGATTCAACTGGGAATTTTTTATTCAGAGTAACTACAAAATTTGGGAAACTTGATTCTTTAATGATTGTTAAAATTGACAGCAACCAAAATTATAAATACTCTAACCCATTTTATGTTGGAAATTCAGATAGTACAGAAATAAAGAATAGATTCGAGTATTCAAACCAAAGTGGATGTAGTTGCGAAAATACAACTTCCAGTGAGTTAGTTGTTTCTGGTTACTTTATACAAATTAAAAACAAACTAATTAAAATAAATTAGTTACAAATTATTCAATATAAATAATATTTTAAAAATTTAGGAAAACTTATGAAACACAAAATAATTCTATTAGTTATTGCAATAAGCATTTTTAGTTTTGCATGTAACAAAAATAGTGAAACACCAAAAGTAAATACTGCTGGTATGAATTCTGAAACTTCAGTTGCAGAACCAAGAGTTTTTAATACAAAAGAAGTAATGCTTAATACACCGAGTAAAAAAGTTGAATTTAGTTGGAATGAAAATGGAACTATGATGACATTTTCTCAATATACTAAAGGTAAGGTTGTATTTTTGAATTTCTGGGGTACTTGGTGCCCACCTTGTAGAAGAGAAATTCCTGACATAATCAAACTTCAAAAAGATTTGTTAAACAAAGATTTTGTTGTAATAGGTGTTGCTAACGAAAGAGACCAAGAAAAAGCTGTTGCTAATGTAAAAGCTTTTGCTTCAAAACAAGGTGTGAACTATTTGAATATTGTTGATCAAGACAGCAAACTTAGCTCTTACTATGGACAATTAAATGGAGAGATAAATGCAGTACCAACTACATTTATTCTTGATAAAAATGGTGCAGTAGTTGAGAAAGTAGTTGGTGGAATGGATTATGATAGCTTTTACAAATTAGTTGAAAAGTATATTTCTAAATAATTTTCAAATTACTTTTGTTTAAATTATAATATTAAGATTATAAAAAAAGACCACTCATTTTTTCTGAGTGGTCTTTTTTAATTTTAAAATAAAATCTTCATTATTTGATTATAATTGAATTACTTGATTTTAAATTTAATCGGAATAGAAATCCAAACTGCAACAGGTTGCTTGTTTTGAATCGCTGGTGTAAATTGATCAAACTTCTTTATTGCACTTTCTGCAGCTTCATTTAAATATTTGTTGTCAGAAAATTTAATCTGTGTTTTCTTAACTTTACCATCTTTACCAATATAAGCTTGTACAATTACTTGTCCTTCAATACCAGCACGACGAGCAGTTTCTGGATATTCAACTATTTTTTGAAGATCATCATAGCTAAAACCTACTTCTTTTTCAACGGCAACAAAATCATCAGGATCTGATTCTTGTTCACGAACTTGAACATTTGAATTATTGTTCCCTTCATCAAAATTAAAGGTTGTCAAATCTAAACCTGTACCACCACCTTTTGCATCAGAAACACTCTGATCCATCATTGAAGCATAATCAGGTGCATCAGCCAATATTTCAGAATCAGGAACAGGATTAGGTGTACCTGCTCTTGCTACAGAATTATTTACAACTTGAACTTCAGGTGGAGGTGCAACATCTACTTCTACTTCAGGTGGAGGTGCTATGTCAACTAAACCAGTAGCTATAGGTGCTTTTAATTTAACTTTTTTAGTACCAACAAAATCCATTGCAAAATATGCAATAAGAATAATTAATAAAATAGTAAGTGAAGCATAAAATCCTTTTACTGTTGCTTTGTTTATATACTCTTTTATTTCAATAGCACCATAGTCAGATCTTTGAGGTATCTCAATTGCTATATTTGTCATAATGCTGACTCCTTAATTTTATCTTTATCTTTTTCATCAAGTAAAAGTAAAGTAAATTTACGTTGCCTCTTAGTTGGTTTACCATCTTTATCTATGTCTTTTGAAATTTGCTCAGTAATGCCAACTTCAGCAAGATTAAGTTGATCTAAAATTTTAATAGCATTGCCATAAGCAGTGCTTTCACCAACTTTCAGAACTGTTATCAATCTATTTTTTTGAGCTAAATTTTCTCTTAAAGCAATAGCTTTTATTTCATTAAATGTAGTAGCAACAGCTTTCTCTTTAGCCATAAACCAATAAATTTTACCATCATCATCTAAAAGTAATGTCATTAACTCTGATTCCTTAACATCAACTGGAGTGTCAATATCAGGAGGAACAGTCATTTCCATAATTTGAGGAGTAGCCATAGTTGTTGTAAACATAAAAAATGTTAACAACAAAAATGTAATATCTACAAGAGGAGTCATGTCAAGATGAAATCCCACTCTTTTAATTTTTTTTCTTTTGCCTACTTTACCGCGTTTGGTTTTTCCACCACCGCTAAGAGCACCACCACCAGACATATTAAATTACCCCTTCTACCCTTCTAATAGATAGACGAATTTATTTCTAAATAATATTATTGGACTTTATCAGTAACATAATTGAAAGAAGTAAATTTATTCTTTCTTAATATGTCCATTGCATCAGAAATCCACTTAAAACGAATTCCTTTATCACCATCAATTGCAAATTTAGTTTTACTATTAATTCTATAAGTGGAATTAACAACTTCATTTAACTGATCTTTAGTGACTCTTATTTGAGCTTTAGCTTTTTGTTCTGCTGTTAAAGAATTAGATTTCTCTCTTACAGCTAACCAATCTTTTTCAGTAGTCATTTCATAGTAATATGCAGTATCAACTTTTGTAGAATCAGTAAAAGCAACTTTTATAACTGCTAAATCTTTTTCAGGTATTTTTGAAGTATCTGCAGAAGATTTAGGTCTTTCAATTACAAATTTTTGTTCGCTTTCAGCCTCAGACTTAAATTTTGCAGTAAACATAAAAAATGTTAGCAAAAGGAAAGTTATATCTACAAGAGGAGTCATGTCAATTACAAATCCAACTCTTTTCTCTTTTACTTTAGGCACATTAAACTCCTAACTTAATTTATTTTTTAATTCTTGTAGTAAAAATTTCAGTGACAGAAAGAATAGCTTCATCAATATTATATACAAAACCATCTACAACTGTAGTAAAGTAATTATACATAGTAATACAGATAATCGCACCAATCAACCCGCCAGCAGTGTTGTAAAGTGCTTCTGAGATACCAAGAGATAGCTGAGTTGCTGATACTGTACCAGACATAGCCAATGCTTGAAATGCTTTAATCATACCAATTGTTGTACCCAAAAGTCCAACCATTGTTGAAATAGAAGCAATTGTAGAAAGCATTACAAGATTTTTTTCTAATAATGGTGTTTCTAAATTTAATTCTTCATCAATTGCTCTTTGAACTTCAGAAAGTTTTTGAGAATCAGCAAACTGACTATCAGATTCTACTGCTTTAAATCTTAAAATTGCAGAACGCAAAACATTTGCCAAACTGCCTCTTTGTTCATCACATTGAGCAAGTGCAGCATCCAAATCACCATTAGCTAAAGTCTTAGTGATAGAGTGTGTAAAATCTTCAGGACTTCTTGTGCCACGTGCTTTACGTATTGTTAAAGAACGTTCAACAGTATATACAACAGACATTAATATGAATGATAATAACAAACCTACTAGTGGTCCACCAGTATAAATTGTAGCCATTACATTGCCTGGCTTAGGTTCGTGCTTAACCATTGGATCATTAAATCCACTTGGTGCACCCATAATGAATAGATAGAAGATAAATGCAGTTGCTAAACAAGCAACTATTACCACTGTATTGAAAATGTTTTTCATGAAACTCCTAATTTTTATAAATATAATTAGATTAAATTAATAGCACTGTTTGTATTTTCTGTAATAGTAAAAACTAAGTTTAGCTTAGTCATTACAATAATATTTTCAATTGGCTTACTAATATTACAAAGTATAATTTTACCATTATTTCGAATAAAATTGTTATTTGCAGTAATAAACACTCCTAGAGCAGTAGAATTCAAGTAAGTAACTTTTTCTAAATTGATTACAACTTTGTTTTTGTCATTGTTACAATATTCATTTAATTTACTTCTCAAGGATTCAGTTTCATCTCCACCTATAAATTGGCCCTTTAAATGAAAAATAGATCCTTCAGTAATATCCTCTATTAATATTTGTGACATAACCAAACTATTGATAACTAAAAAAAGAAATAAGAAATTCTACTTATAATGAACTGCAATTTAGAGATAAAATAGTAAAATCAGAAATAATATTTATCAGCATTCTAAATTTTATTGAATTTAACTGATTCTTAACAATTAATTTATCATTTTATTCTCAATTTACCATAAATTATTCTATCATTGCCATTTAAATCTTTATGTAATTCTACATAATAATTTGATTGTTCAAACAATTCTAGAATTTTGTTTCCTTGATTGTAAGCTATTTCAAGATAAAACGACCCATTTTCATTTAAAATATTTTCAAAAATTTCAATATATCTTTTATAAAAGGTTAATCCATCATTATTATCAGTAAGAGCTAATTGTGGTTCATAACTCAATTCTTTTGAAATCAATAACATTTCACTTGTAGAAATATATGGAGGGTTAGAAACAATTATATCAAAATTGTCTGAAGGAATACTTTTAAGAATATCAAAAGTATCAAATTTAATATTATTTATATTATTAATTTCTGAATTACTTTTAGCAAGTTCAATAGCATCTATTGAATTATCAATTCCTAATATTTCAGAGTATTTATAATGATTTGCAAGCGACAATGCAATACACCCACTACCAGTCCCGATATCTAATATTTTGTAATTGTCATTTTTACATTGATTTATAACCAATTCTACAAGTTCTTCTGTTTCAGGTCTTGGTATTAAAGCTCTATTGTCTATTTTAATTTTCAAATTACAAAAGTCTATTTGCCCAAGAATATACTGAAGTGGTTCATTTTTAACTCTTCTTTTAACTAAAATTCTAAATTTGTCAATTTCATCTATACTTAAAGGTTTGTCAAAATTTGTATATAATTGAATTCTTTCAAAATTCAAAATGTTGCATAATAAAAGTTCTGCATTAAGTCTTGCTGATTCTATTTTCTTTTCATTTAAAAATTGAGTAGTAGTATTTAGGAGTTCTAATATTGACCAAGATTTTTCTGACATAATCTAAGATAAATTAGATAATAATAAATCAAGTACAGCCATTCTAATATACAAACCATTGTTGACTTGTTTTCTTATCAAACTATTCTTATGATTTTTGAGCTTAATATCTAATTCAACTCCATAATTTGTAGGACCAGGATGCATAAAAAGTAAATCTGGATATTGAATTAAATGTGATTCTTTAAGACCATAATATTTATAAAATTCTGAGGTTGAAGGCAATGCATTACTATCCATTCTTTCATTTTGCAAACGCAGGCACATAATTACATTCGAATTTTCAACAGCTTCATTTATAGATTTATAAACATTTATGTTTTTAAAATCTACATGCATTGGATAAAGTGTAGAAGGAGCAAGAATTGAAATATTTGCACCCAAAATTGATAATATATTTAAGTTTGTCCTTGCTACTCTACTTTGACTAATGTCACCTATAATTGTAATATTAACTTTAGATAAATCAGGAAAAATTTCTTTTAGAGTAAATGCATCCAACAAACCTTGAGTTGGATGATCGTGCTTACCATCTCCAGCATTTATGAAAATAGAAGATGTATTTTTTGAAATAAAATCACAGGCACCTGATAATTGATGCCTAATTATAAAACAATCTGTTTCTAATTCAATATATGTTTCAACAGTATCAATAAAAGATTCACCTTTTTTAATACTTGAATTACTTGTATCTAAACTAAGCGTAGTAATACCCAATTTTTTTGCAGCAAGTTCAAATGAAGACTTTGTTCTAGTGGAAGGTTCAAAAAAAAGCAGAGAAGCTACTTTATTCTTGTGAAAATCAAATTTTTGATGAGAGTTTGACTTGTAATATTGAGCTAAACAAAAAATAGAATTAATATCATCTAAAGTTAATTTTGATGAATCAATAAGGCTTTTAGTAGATAATTTGTTTATTGGTCTCATATCAGATTGCAATTTACAAAAATAAATATAAAAAAAAAAGATTGGTTTTCTTGCATGTTAAGTTATGTAAAGAAAATATTAATGCAAGATATTAATAAATATTTAGTAATTTGCAAATATATTAGAAATTTACTTATTCTTTAATTTTTAGAAGATTTTGATATGAAGAAGATTTTTATAATCGCAATAATATCTATTTCTTGCATTGCGAATGTTAAGGCATACTTCCCACCTGATAGCTGCTTGCAGGTAGTACCAACAGGGTATGATGATAATGGGAATATGTGGCGAAAAAATTCAGATTCGCTAAAGTGGGATACTTGTGATATTAGAAATCAAAATCAAAATTTTTATGGTATTACTTCTTACCGAGTAATATTTAATAAGAATATTATACCAAGAAATTTTGTTACAGTTAATGACTCTACAATTCATTATACTTTAAGTGATATTTTACCAATTTATTCCGAACTTAAAGATAGCTTGATTTCATTAAGTGCATCACTAGGTACATTTACTATAATGGATAAAAGAACTACATATGTTGATACAACAAGTTTAACACCCAATAGACATTTAGAACTAGAATTTTATCAAATCCATAATATTAGAAATGCTGTAGATAGTATATTTTATCTTCCATTTGTTGATTCTTGCATTCCTAACAAATGGGTTATCATATTTACAAATGTTTCAGAAACTGAAGCTAAAAATTATGAAATAAAAGCTTATCCCAATCCAACAAATAAAGAATTAATTTTAGAATATAAAGGAGATGTAACTCCTAAAGATTTAGAAATTATAGATGAGAAAGGAGTTGAGGTATTCAAATCAGAGTTTAAAAATAGATTAGATATTTCATTTTTACCAAATGGAGTTTATTTTGTTAGAATAAATAATAAAATTAGTAAATTTATAAAGGATTAAAAATGAAAAATATCTTAATTATTTTAAAATATAAATACTTCTTATGAATAACGTAACTTATACCAACAACGATAATATTATCCCATTACCTGAATTAGATGGACTTTCATTTAATCAATTTAAAAGTATAGCATTTGAAAATTATTCAATTTCATTTCCTATTCAGATTCATAAAAATATCAGTAATGATATTTTAGACCAAATACCTTTTTTAAAACTAACTGAAGAGTTTTTAAAAATAATACAAAGAGAAAAGGTACTAAAACTAACTCCTACATTTAGCTTACAAGTAAAAGTTGTTAAAGAGCTTTATGATATGAGAATAATTTTAGATGAACAAGTGGAACATGGTACAGTAAAAAAGATAATAGAAAGTGAAATTGTTATTATTCATAATTTACATATTATATGCAAACTTTCAGGTCTTATAAAAAAGAAAAACAATACTTTGACACTCACATCAAAAGGTACTAATTTAATCAAACCTGAAAATCGTAGAGATTTATTTGAAACAATATTCTTAACCTTTGCATTTAAGTTTAATTTGGATTACAATGATGGATATGATGATAATATTACTGGAATAGTTGCAAGAATGTTTATTATAAAGCTTTTATTAAGCAATTCAAATAACCTTCAGAATGCCTCTTATTATGCATACAAATTCTTATATACAATGCCAGGAATTTTGGATTTATACGATGAAAAATCAGAAGAAGTAAAAAAAAGGAGATTTTTAAGGTGTTTTAATGTCAGAATGTTTGAAAGATTTTTCAATTGGTTCGGGTTTACAGAAACAAAACAAATTGGGAATTATATGGAAAGTACTGACGATTATGAAGTCAAAGTAAGTCCGATGCTTAAAGATATTTTTTATATAAAGTAAGGAAATCAATTTAGTCATACTGAACGGTCTTTAGACCCAGTGAAGAATCCAGAGAAATATGTTTTAAAACAAACACTTGATTTCTCACTTTGTTCGAAATGACGAAAAAGATATCCCCAAATAAAATAATATTTGCAACAAAAATATTGTTGCATAGTTTTAGGTGGTTTTTTTTAACGCAATATCTACACAATATAAACGTCATTCTCTCTGCTATTATTTTGTGTTCTTTGAAGTTTTGCATTTGAAAAATAGATTTTAAATTGAAAAAACACGAAATTTACTGCAAAATACTGCAATGAATTTTTTATGGAATTTGGAAAATAAAATGAAGTGTGAAAACAATACCGTCTAAATTTGTCAAAAAACACACTTTGGAAAACTTATTTGGAAAATTTTTCCAAAAAACCTACTTTGATGTTGGTTTCTTCTCCCCTTGAAGAGAAAAAAAGTGGGGTTCTTAATTGGATGTTTTATGAAAGTAAAAATATAAATATACCCTAAAATAAATTGAGGATGAAAAAAATGAAAAAAAAACCTGAAAAAAATATCGGCTAAATTTGACAAAAAACACACTTTGGAAAA
>JAPLFM010000152.1:17526-25497 GCA_026390675.1 Candidatus Kapaibacterium sp.
ACGCACTTTGGAAAACTTAATTGGAAAATTTTTCCAAATTGCGAGAGCAATTGGGTCAAACGACCCTCTTCAGCCATCTTGATTTTGTATTGATAAAGGCGGGGTTCTTTAAGCAATGTTTTTTGAAAACGAGATCAAAATATGCCCTGAAATAAATTCAGGATGACAAAAATAAGACAAAAAAAAGCCGTTCAAATTTGAACGACCTAATTTTTCCTAAAAAAATTTACTAAGTAAATTATTTTTTCTTAGGAGCTGCTTTTGCTGCAGGAGCAGCTTTTTTAGCTGAAGCTACAATATTTACAGATTCAGCAAGAGCTTTACCTGGTTTAAATTTAGCAACTTTTTTAGCTGCGATAGCAATAGTAGCACCTGTTTGAGGATTTTTTCCATTTCTTGCAGCTCTGTTAGAAACTGAAAATGTACCGAATCCAATTAAAGTGATACTACCACTTGAAGCTAATTCAGCAGAAATAGCTGTAATAGTGCTGTTGATTGCTTTTTCAGCATCAACTTTTGTTAAACCTGAATTCGCAGAAACTGCGCTTACAAGTTGTTGTTTGTTTAAAGCCATAAATACCCCTTAAATAGAGAGTTGAACAAGGATTTGTTAAAATACAAATGCAAAATAGAAATATTTTTTTTTATTGCAAATACTTTTTTTTCAATAATGGCAAAAAAGGGTTAAAACATAGTATTTAAAGTGTTTTAAGGGCTAAATGTGGAAAACTTTTTAATATTTGATTAATTTATGAGCATTTTTTAATAATTTGTTTTAAGTAGGTATAGCCTAAGATTCGGTGAATTTAAGTGTGTTTTTAAAAATTTAAGATATAATAGAAAGTAATTTAACACTTCTTAAATTGTACATTTCATTTGAAATTTCAAATATATTTATAAAATTACAGACTTTTACTTAACTTTTCAACTGCTTCATTCAAACCTTTTAGTAAAATATTTTTATCAATTACAATATCATACCCGGCAAGAGGAACTCCGCTTACATTTTCTGATTTTGGTATTATATATTCAAATAATTCTTTTGCTTCATTTAATCTTCCAATTTTTAATAAAGCAAAGGCTTTTAAAGAAAGAGAATAAATCTGATCTGGAGCTTTTTCGAGTGATTTATTAGCCCAAACAAGTGCTTCTTCAAACTGAAGCTTTTTCCCAGCAAATTGCGAAAGTGATGATGCCGCACTAGCATAAACTGAATTGGATAAATTTCCACATGTAATTGCAAATCTAATTGCATCTTCTGCTTCTTGAGTTAAATTCATTTGGCTTAAAGTTTGACCTAATTGAAACCATGCATAACCATTTACAGGCTCCTCTTTTACATGTTCAAGTAGCATTTTGTAATTTCTTTGAACTTTCTTTTCCATTATTTCTCTGGGCTGATTATAACCTAAATGATTAATGACAATATCTGAAGTTATAAATTCATAACCAGCGTCTCTAAGTGATGGTGCAATTTGTTCGTGAACTCTTCCTTGAAATTTTAATTTAGGATAGCCAATATTTTTAAATATCCTTGGGTAACCTCCTCTGTGCATATCAGTTTCACCAGTCAAATTAGAATGGTTGCTTTCGATAGTACATAATAATCCACCAATCATTTCAGGCAATGACTTTAAATGGTTTTTTAATTTATCATTATCAATTTGATTCAATCTTTCATCAGCATCTAAATACAAAATCCAACTACCAGTTGAATGTTTTAATGCTTCATTTCTTGCTTGAGCAAAATCATCAACCCAAGGGAAATGATAAATTTTAGCATTATGTCTTTGAGCTATTTCCAAAGTTTTATCGGTAGATCCAGTATCAACAATTACAATTTCATCAACCAAGCCTTTAACACTTTCCAAACAATCATCAAGCATTTTCTCTTCATTTTTAACAATCATTGCTAATGTAATTACTGGGCTTTGAACATTTTTATTCTCAGCATTCAATACATTTTCGACTTGGCTCAGATATTTTTTTATATCTTGCCTAGTATTGTCTATTTTCAAAGCTACTAACAAAATATCTTTTGCTCCTTCATAATCTTGTTTGAAATATCGAATGTTCGATAATCCAACTAAGTTTGAAATATCTTTTGGAGCAATTCTATTTCCTTCTTCAAAAAACTTTTCAGCATCATCATATCTGTGAAGTCCAATCAAAGCTCTACCAAGTCTGAAGCTTAATTGTTCTGGTGGAATATGGTAATCACCAACTATTTTGGTAGTAACATCTATATTATGAAGTGCATAATTTAAATTTGAATAAGCTTCAAAAGCTGCTAAGTGATTACCAAAATCATTTTCAACTTCACCTAAAACAAAATTAGCAAATGCCTGTATTTTTAATACTTGCAATGATTCTAAGGCTCTTGTTTTTGCAAGGTGTAAATTCCCCATTTGATAAGCAGTTATTGCTCCAAAATTTAAAGCTTGAGGTTTAATAGAACTACTATTTTCAACATATTTCAAAGATTCTTGAATATAAAGTTCTGCATTGTTTAAATCTTTTAAAGCAAGGTATGTTTTTGATAATTGATATAAATTATAAGCATCTTGTGAATTAGTTTTTACTACTTCTTTTAATAATTCTAAATTCCTTAATTGTTTAAGTTTCATTGATTCAGAATCTAAATTATATCCCAAATGGTCAAATTTAATATTAGTATTTTCAAGTTTAAAATTGTTCTTAAGAATTGAGTCTATTATCTGTTCGTGAATGCAACCAGAAAACCTAATAAAAGGTTTATTTCTAAACATTCTTAATAAATTTGAAATATATGACTCTTTAGAGCCATCTTCTCTCTCAGAAAAAGAAGTTAACTCACATAACCAGCCTCCAATTTCATTTCTAGCATTATTTAAAGTCAATTCAATTTCTTCAGGATTAATAATTCTTTCATCAGCATCTATTACTAATATATACTCATATTTAGCTTGATCCAATGTGAAATTTCTAGCTTTTGAAAAATCATTTTCCCAATTAATATGAAAAATACTAGCTCCTAACTCTTTTGCAATGTTTATAGTATTATCTGTAGAGCCAGTATCGGCTAATATTATTTCATTGGCTATATTTTTAATTGAAAGAATACAGTCTCTTATCATTTTTTCTTCATTTTTTGTAATTATACAAACACTTAAACCGTCTCTAATCATAATCTTAATTTATTTGTTATTTTATTATTTTTAATTGATACTAACATAACAAAAATTATGCAAAAAATCTTTATCTTTGAAATATTTTAAAATTAATTTAAGAATATATTTCTTAAGGACTTTAAAAATGAGAAATTTAAGTGTCAAATTGTTTATAATGTTAAATATTTTTGCTTATACAAACTCTTCTTCTCTATTAATATCTCAAAATGATTTAAATACTGATGTATTTAATATGAACTATTTTGATGCAGTAAAATTTCATTCTAGTTACTTTGATACTTTGACTAATAAAAAAGGTTCTGGCTGGAAACCATTTATGAGAGTAAAGTATTTTATGGAAAATAGATTAAATCCAGATGGCTCATACCCAGATTTAAGAAAAACATATTTTGAATTCCAAAAATTCAAAAAATCTAAAAATAATAGTAACCAAGAAAACTTTATTTGGAAAGCTTTAGGTCCATTTAATACTGTTAGTGCTTCTGAAACCGCAGGTGCAGGTAGGATTAATGTAATTAAATACAATCCAAGTAATGAAAGTGTTCTTTGGGCTGGTTCTTCTGGTGGTGGTTTATGGAAATCAACAAATGCTGGACAATCTTGGAAAGTATATGACCAAACTGTTTTTATGTCAATTGGTATTTCAGATATTGCAATCTCACCAACTAATACAAATACCTTGTATGTAGCAACAGGTGATGCTGATGGACCTTCAGGAATGGGTCAATACCCTAGTTTAGGTATTATGAAAACTACAAATGGTGGTTCTAGTTGGGAACTATTAAGCCCTGTAGGTTCAGCTTTAAATCGTTCAAGTTTATTTGAAATCTATAAAGTGATAGTTCATCCTAGTAATTTAAATATTGTATATACTGCTACAAGTTCAGGTGTTTACAAAACTACTGATGGAGGAAAGACATGGTTACAGATAAGCAGTCAAGTTTGTAGAGATTTAGCAATGAATACTAATAATGCAGCTATGTTGTATGGTGCTTTTTTTACAAGTGGCAGTTCAATGAATATTCAAAAATATGATGCTACTTTAGGTACATGGTCGATTAAAGCTACTTATTCTGATTGTGGTAGAATGAAATTTGCAACAACAACATTAGATGACAACCTAATATATGCAGCTTTAGCTGATGCGAATGGAGGCTTTAGAGCATTTGCAAAATCAATTGATGCAGGAGAAACATGGACAACTCCCAATTTAAAAAGTACAAATAAGCCTAATTATTTTGGTAATGCAATGACTTCTTATAGCAGTTATGGGCAAGGTAAGTATGATTTGGCTATTGCAGTTTCAAATACAAATAAAAACACAGTCTATATTGGTGGGATAAGTGCTTGGAAATCAACAGATGGTGGTACTACTTTCAATGGTTTTATTGATGCTTATAATAGAGAAAACACTGGCTTGCCTTCTACTCATCCAGATATGCACGATTTATTAGTTACTCCTACTGGTAAAATGTTTTTAGGATGTGATGGTGGAGTTTATGCAAGTACGAATAACGGATCAAGTTGGTTTGATAGTAATAATGGTTTGCAAATTATGGAGTTTTCAAGAATTGCAACAGCACAAACAGATGAAACATTTATAATGGGTGGAGCACAGGACAATGGAACTTCCCAATTTTCACAATCTAATTGGAATAGTACTTCAGGTGGCGATGGAATGGATTGTGCAATAGACTATTCGAATGGACAGTATCTATATGCATCAGCTCAAAATGGTTCCTTTTACAAATCAGTAAATTCAGGTAAAAGTATTGATCAATTTCCTATGATTCATGGAATTAATCAACAAATTGGAAACCAACTTCCAAATTATACAAATGAAGCTGCTTATTGGTGTGCGCCAATAATTATTGACCCTAAAACACCTCAGACAATTTATGTAGGTTTCCAAAATGTTTGGAAATCAACTGATAGAGGTACTTCGTTCAAAAAAATTAGTAGTTTTGGAAATAATCAAAATCAAACATTAATGGCAATTTCTGTTGCTCCTTCAAATTCTAACTATATTTATGCAAGTTATGCAGCAAATTCTTCTAGTCCAAATTATTATGATGCACCAGTACTTTGGAGAACTACAGATGGTGGAACTAATTGGACTAAAATGAGTATAAATAGTCAAATTTCAAATACAATTGTTTCTATTGCTGTTGATCCTAAAAATCCATTAAGAATATTTGTAGCTTCTAGTGGTTTTGTAAATGGTAAAAAAGTTTTTGAGATTAATAATACAACTATAACTAATATTTCAAACGTTTTACCAAATGTTCCAATTAACTCTGTTATTTATCAAAACAATTCATCAGATCGATTATATATTGGCACTGATTTAGGAGTCTTTTTTAGAGATTTAAGTAATCCTGATTGGACTTTGTATGGAGATGGTCTTCCTACTGTAATTGTTAATGATTTAGATATTAACTATAGCTCTATGAAGCTAAAAGCTGGCACTTATGGAAGAGGTATATGGGAAGTTCCATTATTAGACTGTAACATAGCTGCTCCAATAGTAAGCGTTGTTGGTGGAGTTAAAGACAATAATAGTATTTATCAAATGTGTACTGGTGATAGTTTGGTTATATCAATTACAAATGATCTATCAGGTAAAATTATCACTTGGAGTAATGGCTATATTGGTAAAAGTATTGTAGTAAAAACAAACGGAATATATAATGCTAAAATAACAGATGGGACTGGATGTTCTGCTAACACTACGAATTATGAAGTTTATTTCAATACAATAACTATTCCCACTATAAACTATGATGCAACTAAATTGAATTTATGTGGCAATGATAGTTTGGATTTAACTGTAAAAGGTATTGGTTTGTATTCCAAATATTTATGGAATACAGGAGAAACAACTAAAAAAATAAATGTAAAAAAAACTGGTGACTATTATTGTATTGCAACAGCAGTTAATGCACCTTGCGATATAAAATCAGAAGTAATAAAAGTTAAATCTTCACAAATACCTCAAGTACCTTCAATAGTAACTGAAGGTTCTTCACTAGTCTCTTCTTTAGATGCAACTTCATACCAATGGTATTTAAGTGATATCAAAATTGCAAATGCTACAAGTAAGAAGTTTACTCCGAACAAAGATGGTCAATATAAAGTTGAAATTTTTAATGAAAATGGATGTTCAAACTTTTCATTAGAATTTTCATATACATTATCTATTGAAAATGACATAGAAAATAAATTAGTTAGTGTTTATCCAAATCCAAGTAATGGACAATTGGAAGTAAATTTTTATTCAATTATAAATCCAAATATTGAAATATCAATTATTTCTGTAGAAGGAAAAGAATTATTAAATCTAAATGAAAATGTAAATTCAAACATATATAAAAAGCAATTAAGTCTTGAAGGATTTGCAAAAGGTGTTTACTACTTAAATATAAAACTCAACAATCAAATAATTGTTAAAAAAGTAATAAGAGATTAATAATGGCTCAGCTTCCTATTTATAATTGTTTTCATCCTGTTTTAAGAAAAAAAACAAATGAAATTAATGAAATAAATGATAATATTGTAAAGTTTATAAATGATATGATTGATACTATGGTCAAAGCTGATGGTGCAGGCTTAGCTGCAAATCAAGTTGGCAATCTAAACTCAATAATTGTAATAGACCAAAAAATAGATGAAAAAGAACCAAAAGGTAATTCATTTGTATTAGTTAATCCAAAAATTGTTTCATTTGGAGAAAAAGTCGTTCCTTTTAAAGAAGGATGTCTTTCAATTCCTACTTTTTTTGAAAGTGTAATTAGACCTGATGATATTGAGATTGAGTATTATGATATTGATATGAAACTACATTCAAATTTTGTATCTAAAAGATTAGCAAGAGTTATTCAACATGAGATAGATCATTTGAATGGAATCTTATTTTATGATAGAATTACACCTCTAAGGAGATCACTTTCTAAAAATAAAATTAGAAAAATTGAAAGATTGGACTTTAAAGCTAGATATCCTATGATAAATCCAGATGGTTCATTTCTTGAAGCAACTATTTTTGATGATGAAGAAGAAAATTAATATATGAATATACATGAAATAAAATCAATAATTGAAAATGGGGAATCCTCCAAAGTTGAATTTAAAAGAAAAGCTACTACTCCTGAAAAAATTGCTAAAGAGATTTGTGCTTTTGCAAATACAAAAGGTGGTTATATTTTCTTTGGAGTTGATGACAACAAGAAAATATATGGAATTGAAAGCGAAAAATCTGAAATGGATTCTATAGAAAAAGCTTGTAAATTTTATATTACACCACCTATAGAATTAGAATATCAATTTGCTGAAATTAATGGTAAAGATATATTAATTGTTATAATATTTGAAAGTAAAATCAAACCTCATTTAGTACTTTTAGTAGATGAGGAAACTAAAAAAAACTTCAAAAGAGCTTACATAAGAGTTTTAGACCAATCAGTTATAGCAAGTAGAGAAATGTCAAGCTTATTATCATATCAAAATGATGAAAATATTGAAGAATTGAAACTTGGGATTGAAGAAAAAGAAAAAAGACTTTTTACCTACTTAGAAAAGTATAAAAGAGCAACTGTTATTGATTTTGCAAATTTAGTGAACATTTCCAAAAGAAGAGCAGAAAGATTACTAATAAATTTAGTAAGAGCTAAAGTTCTTCAAATTCAAAATGATGCTACAAATGACTATTTCACTTTAAAGTAAATTTATTTTTTAACAATAGTCTTTGTTTCATTATTATATCTTAAAAAATAAGTGCCTGATTCTAAGTTATCAATGTTTA
>JAPLFM010000111.1 GCA_026390675.1 Candidatus Kapaibacterium sp.
ATTTCAGAAGAAAAAAGAGAATATGTAATAAAAATAAATAGTATTAAATGTTTCATTCTCATTTAATTTAAATTTAAAAATATAAATGCCAATTTATTGACAAGTTATTAAAGGAGGGTTCCAACACCATGCTGAGTAAGTACCATAAATAGTTGGATCAATAGGTTCTTCAGAAGTACAATCTATTTCACCAATTAATGATGTTTGAATTAATGTACTTTGTACTCTTTGAGTCGTATAGTTCCAACATGTTCTATATGATCTTCTGCAATAGGCACCATCACATTTTACTAAATCAATACTACCATTATTATTAAATTTCTTCCAACACATTTGTGTTCTTACTTCAGCATATCCATCAAATCCTTGATTACAAGGAGGAACTGTACATAATGAATGTGAGTAGTTTTCAAGAATATAGGAATTTGCATAAGTTATAAATGAGGCAAAATAAGCTAATAAAGTACTATAACATGCGGAATTATTTGGTGTTATTGAAATAATTTCAAAATCAAATGAATTACTTGATGCTCCACATTTAAAACAAATACCAACAATATATGAACATGTCCCATAAGGTACTGTAACAGTTGTATAAGTATAACCAGAAGCACATTGTGCCTCAGCCTTTTCCAAACTAACTGAAAACAAAAACGTAAGTATTACTAATAACAATACTGCTCTTCTCGAAAATTTTTTCATTAAATTCATACCTTACCCCTTTTATTGAATTAAAAATTCATTTTGTAAGGCAACTTAACTTAACTTAACTTAACTTAAAATACAAGTAAAAGTTTTAATTTTGAATAAATAGATACATATCAAAAGAACTTTAAATTCATAATTCATAATTTATAATTCACAATTACCTCACCACCATAGCTCTAATATTATGAGTATTAGTGCCATGTTTAATTTGTATCATATAAACACCAGTACCAACTCCAGAACAATCCCAAGTAAGATAACCTGAATAAGCATTTAGTTTATTAATACTTATCTTATCTCTATCAGCTAATTTATTTCCATAAATATCATATACCCCAATATCAGAATCATCCATATTGTAACTCATATCCCAATAAATCAAAGATTTTATCTCATTCATTGCTGGAATAGGGAAAGGTGGGTATGAGTAAAAGTAAGTTTGGTCGTTGTTCTGAGTTACGATATTTGTTGGTGATGATTTAACATTAAACTTAAAATAATTTTTATACTTACTTAAATAAATTACTTTGAAATCTTTGTCATCTGCTATATTAAATAATCTTGTAGAAGTATCTATTAGTTCCCAAGTTTTTAAGCTATTCTTTGGGTTGCCATTAATATATAAAAAGTTATTGATAGAGTTATAATTTAAAAATAATTTATTCTCAAATTCAAGACCATCATTAAAAACAAAATAACCAAAATGTATTTTATCAATTTTTCCATCTAAAAGATTTAATGAATAAATAGAATCTAAATCAAATCCTTCTATGATTGTATCTAATGTACCATCATCTTTATATCTTATTTCTAATCCTTTCCCGTAAGATACATTAAAAATAAAATTGTCTTTGTATAAAAGGTATTTAGGATTATAAATAAATACATCATTTTCTAACTTAGGAAAACTAAATTGACTTTTTTCATTCCAATTATTGTTTAAAGCATCATATTTAAATATTGCAGAATAAAATTTATTGTATTTTTTTGTTAAATAATCATAGTTCTTTCTTACTATTCCTATTGCATATATTTCATTTTCCTCTGTTTTTAATACTCTTATTAATTGTAAAGAATCTATCAAAGTCCTTTTATAATTCATTTTGTCATCAAATTCTAATTGCAAACAAAAGTAATTTGAATAGGCACTACTATTAATAAATAAATTAATTTTATTATTTATTGTTTTTACAATTGGAAATAAAGTTTGTGGAAATAAGTCGTAACCAAAATCATTTATTACTCCAAATGAATAGTGTTCTCCATTATCTCTTGTTATCATAAAATTTGGAGGATTATTTCCTTTGTCTCCAGCAGTAGAATAGCATAATCCAAATCCATTATTATTAAACATAATCTTAAAACGTTGTCCATTTCCAGGTTTAAATAAAGAAGTTGAGTCATTAGTTATAAATTGTGGTAGCCAAGTAGTACCTCCATTTGTAGTTTTAAATATTTGATATTTTTTATATGTACCATAATACATTTTCAAACTATCTAATGCAAAATAATCTACAAGATTATCTTTAATCTCAAAGTTTGAAATAACATTCCAATTTACTCCATTATTACTTGATGACATTAATAATTTATTATCTCCAACTGCTAAAAAAAGTGTGTCTTTGTTTATTTTTTTTTTAGAAATGCTATCTATTTTTAAAAACTCATATTTTTCATTTTGTGAAAAATGAGGTGTTGAATTTATTGAATAAAATAAATTTTTATAATCTTCATAAATAATTGAATTCTTGCTATATATGCCCCAAGTCAAACCATTATTCTTAGATAAATATAATTCTTTATTTATTTGTACATAAATCTCATTTCCTTGTATTCTTCTTATTGTTGGGATTCCTACTGTTTGAGAAATATCAATTTTTATTGAGTTGGTTTGCTTTGTATTTAAATTATATGTCAAATAAGAATTATAAAATATTGGTATAAATACTATATTATTATTGATTTCAATAGAATTAGGCAAATTATTTTTATCAATATTTAATTCTATCTTTTCTATATTTTGATAGTTTGAATCATAAATTGCAATTCCTTTATTTGTTAGAAAGTAAAGTTGATTATTATATAAAGTTACATTTATCAAACTATCAATTGTATTAATTGAAATATTCTCCCATTTCAATCCATCTTTCGAATTATAAAGTTTATTATTACAAAGACAAATAAACTTATCTTTTAACAAAATTACTTTATTAATTGGATGAATATAATCTATATTTGATTGAATCCAAGTTTTACCCAAATCTTTTGAAGTTAAAATAGTACCATAACTGCCGTAAGCAATTATGGTACTATCATTTGAAATCACACCATATAGGTCTGAACCAAGAGGTTTTAAATCTTTAGGTAAATAAGTATCAATTCCTGCATAAATATTATATATAAACAATATATATATAATTATTACTAATCTTTTCATATTTCTATCTTAATTAATTAGGGCAAGTATATTGAAAACATGTGCTTTCCCAAGCATCATCCCAGTTTGAACCATTTGGTGGGATAGTAGCACTGCTATCACAATTAGGTGTTCCAGTGCTTGATTTACTTATTAAAGTTTTCATTAAAACTGGTGGGCTTTGGGTGTTATCCATACATAATGTGTACAAATATTTACATGAATTATCACCATTACAGAAAACTATTACTACTCTTGCATTTGCTGGTTGGTTTACATATTTAACACACATAGACTTACTAATTTCAAAATTTGCACTTTGCTGAGGACAAGGAGGAACAGTGCAAAGATTTTTTAAATTAAAAGCAACTTGATCGTTTAATACATTTTTAAAATCGTCTGTAGCTGCATAAGATAATAAACTATAGTCTATTGTAACCGTTTGTATATCAGCAATTGTAGAGTTACTACTTACACCGCAAATATAACAATATGTTACTATAACAGTGCCACTACCTCCACCGGGTATGTTATATGTGTATGAAAAGCTTGCAAAGTTATAACCTGTAGGGCATTGTGCCTCAGCCTTTTCCAAACTAACTGAAAACAAAAACGCAAGTATTACTAATAACAATACTGCTCTTCTCGAAAATTTTTTCATTAAATTCAGACCTTACCCCTTTTATTGAATTAAAAATTCATTTTGTAAGGCAACTTAACTTAACTTAACTTAAAATACAAGTAAAAGTTTTAATTTTGAATAAATAGATTCATAATTCATAATTACTTTGCAAACCGTTTGCAAACCGTTTGCAAACAAATTCAAAATGGTTGGCAAGGTGTAAGTTTAATCTATATTTATTTTTGCATAAATTTATTAATCATATTTTCAGGTAAAATTATGCAAAACCTAGCTACATCCACAAAATCATACAAACTAAAGAACGAATCTGACAAAGATTACAAATACTTTGTTCGCTTTCTTGAACTTGGTTCAGTTACTGAACTAGCTTACGAACTTAAAGGAAAAACCTCCGAACGAAACCTTTACTACATTTCAGAAAGAAATAATTGGGTTGAAAGAAAAAACAAAATCCAAACTAAAGTTTCTATTAATAGTTTAGACAAAAATATTGACAAGCTAAATAAAATTCAAGAATTGGAAATCGATAACACAATTGACAGCTTATATCTTGTCGAATTTACTATGAACAAAGTTG
>JAPLFM010000168.1 GCA_026390675.1 Candidatus Kapaibacterium sp.
TTTAGCATTGAAGATATAAATATTAAAAATTTGAAATCAGGACAAATTGTTGAAATAAGTCAAAAAGAAATTGGTAATTTGCTAAAAATAAATTTGTCAAAATATTAAACAGGTTAAACATGAAGCTAATTCAAGAATTAAAAGAGTTTGCAGTAAAAGGAAATGTATTAGATTTGGCTGTTGCAGTAATTATTGGAGGAGCATTTGGTAAGATAATAACATCTGTTGTCAATGATATAATAATGCCTCCTATTGGTGTTTTGGTCGGTGGTTTAGACTTTAAAGATATTAAAATTATAATTAAAGAAGCAGTATCTGCAAATGAAAAAATAATTAAACCAGCAGTTAGTATTAATATTGGCAACTTTTTGCAAACTTCAATTGATTTTGTAATTGTAGCATTTTGTATATTTGTTTTTATTAAAATGGTAAATAAGCTTAAGGATTTAAAAACTACTAAAGAAGCTGTAGTTGAAGATGCTGTTGTTTCTCAAGAAATTTTACTTTTGACTGAAATTAGAGATTTATTAAAGAAATAATGTTTGGTGTATTTCTAAAAGATTAGGTTTTCATATTAATTTGTAAAAATATAATAAAAGGTTTCACTTGGAAAAATTTGATTTATGTGTTATTGGTGCGGGTCCTTCAGGATATGCAGCAGCAATGAGAGGAATTGACTTCGGTAAAAAAGTAGCTTTAATTGAAAAAAATAAAATTGGTGGAGCTGGCATTTTTAATGGAGCTTTATCATCTAAAACACTTTGGGAAATATCAGAATCTTACAAAGTTACTAGGATTAAAGATCAAGGATTCACCGTTCAAAATTCTACTCTTAATTTTTTAAAAGTTTTAGGCGAAATGCAACTCGCTGTGAATGAAAGGTATAGTCAGCTAACAGAGCAAATTGAATACTACCAAAAAAAAGGGAAAATTACTCTATTAAATGGGCATGGTAGATTGCAAAATAAAAATGAAATAATTGTAAGCTCTAATGGTAGAGAAGAAACAATATGGGCAGATAATACTATTTTAGCAATTGGAAGCAGACCTAGAAAACTTCCTCATATTCCAATTGATGAAAATATAATTGTTACATCTGATGGAGTTGCTAATTTTAAGGATTTTCCTGAAAGTATTGTAATTTTAGGAGCAGGTGTAATTGGTTGTGAATTTGCTACAATTTTTTCAAATTTTGGAAAAACAAAAGTATTTTTAATTGATAAAGAAAGTAGAATTCTTCCTTTTGAAGACGAAGATATTTCGTTGGCTTTAGCTGGGAACTTAGAAAGCAATGGCGTAACAATTCATAAAGGGTCTTCATTGGACTCAATGCAAATTGTAGATGGAAAAGTACAATACTCATTGTTATATAATGATGGGAGAAAAGAAATTCATACTGTTGAAAAAGCATTGATTTCTATTGGTAGAGTAGCAAATGCTGAAAATTTAGGATTGGAGAATATTGGGTTTGAGTTAAATGATAGAGGTTATGCTGTTGATGATAAAACTCAAAGTAATATTCCGAATATATATGCTGTTGGAGATTTTACTGCAGATATTGCTTTGGTAAATGTTGGCGAATTAGAAGGTCGCTATGCTGTTGAAAGAATATTTGGCTCTCCCAAAAGAGATTTAGTTTATGAGAACATTTCGACAATTATGTTTCTAAATCCTGAAGTGGCATCTGTTGGATTAAATGAAACTCAAGCTAAAATGAAAAAAATTCCTTATAGATTAGCTGTTATGAATTATAGATATGTTAATAGAGCCATTGCAATGAGAAAACTTGATGGTTTTTTCAAAATCATTGTTACAGATGATGATGATATGAAAATACTTGGTATGAGAGCAATGGGTAATCACGCTTCAAGTACTATTGAAGTTATTGCACTTATGATATCTATGAATATTGGTATTGAATATTTAGCTGAGCTAATTCACCCGCATCCATCTATACCAGAAGGATTGCAAGAATGTGCTAGGATGCTTCTGGGTAAATCAATAATAAAACCTGAAGTTTTCTCAAAACATTTAAGGTGTTATAAAGTCAGTAGTGAAGGTATTAATAGTGAATTAATATTTTAAGTAAATAAAAGTTAAGATCATGTCAAAAAGTAAGCCAATTCAAAAAGATTATTTTCAATTAACAGAGCATAATAAAACTCAAGTTGTTTTGTTTTATTTATTAGTTGTAATTGGGATGTCTATTACATTTTATTTGTTAACTATTTTACTTCAATCTTTATTTACTAGGTATTTGATGGGCGAAGTCTTAAATACTGGCGAAAAAGTTAATTATATTTTCAGCAAGCACAATTCTAAGATTTTTACTACAAATTATTTGTTTAATTGGGCTATTGATTTAAATGTAAAAACACCTGAACAATCAAGATATTGGGTTAACCCTGTAATCGCATTAATTGTACCTTCATTTTCATTTGGCTTATCATTTGCATTTATTATTTCATCAGCATTGAATGAAAAGATTGGTTATATAAGACAAAAAATTGATAGAGAGATTGCAATTACTTTAGATAGTATGTGTCAAAAAAAATATGGATTTCAAAGTGATGATGAAAGAAATAAAATATTTAAAGATATTTACAATTCAGATTTGAGAGAACTTCATGACTTTGCTCAAGAATTTGGTATGAGACTTGAAGATTTGAAAACATTACAACGTGCATTGAAATGGAGAAGTCAAAGTTTGTTTAAAAGAATTCTTAGTTTAAATGATGGTCTTCAACTTTATCTTCGATTCTATTTCACAGTTAAATATGCCAACCAAACTTTAGGCTTAGTGTAAATTGGTGCTGCTATTTATTATAGGTCTTAGAGGATTAAAATTCATTCCATCAACTGAACCATCTCTTGTATTCTTTGCACTTGGATTAGAATTTACTCTTTTGATTCTTTTTGCATTCACAGTGATGTATGGAAGAGAAGATGATGATAGCCACATTATGTTATCAAATTCTTATAACAATGATTTTCATAGACTAGATTCTGATTTAGGAGATTCAAAAGAGATTGAAAGTTTATTAAGAGTTTTTATAAAATCAGTAGATAAAACTGATAAAAATAAGTTGTAATTATAAAAAAAACAACTTATGCTTAATATTTTATTACAAAAAAAAGCTACCTTTTTTTAAGGTAGCTTAAAATTAAAGTCATTGCAAATTAAAAAATTAATATGTAACTCCACCACCAGTTGGAACTAATATAGTCAAAGGACAAGGTAAACCTGACAGAGTTCCAGCCCAAGCTTTAAATTGAGCTTTTTGTGAATCATTTAAAGTGTTATAAATATTTGTGAATAAAGTATCTAAACAATCGCAACCAACAGTAATGCTTTGTAATGAAGCAATTGAACTATTAGTTGCAGAAGTCAAAGCAGCTAATTGAGCAGTTGCTGCAGCTTTAGTAATTGTACCTTTTTTCAATGCTTTTTTAATTGCTTCGCTTTGTTTCTCATTGTTTTTCTTTAAAGCTTCAATTTGAGTTTTAATAGATTTCTTTGCAGATTCATAACATTCTTCGTAACTTTCTAAATAATTTTTGATTGTACGAGTTTGAGTTCTATCCAATGCTATACCGTTTAATATAACGCCAATATTAATATTAAAACCAATTTTTTCCCAATCATTGTCGTGACAATCATCACCATCATGGTCATCATCACCATCGTGATCATCATGTTCGTCACCATCTTGAATAACGTTTGAGTTTTTAGGATTAGCTAAAGCATTTTCTGCTTTTACTTTTGAAATAAGTGAGCTTAAATCAGGTTTTGCACCAGTTTTAAGTGTCAAACCATTTGCAATTGTAGTATTACTTGATTCTATACTGCTCGCACTAACTGGATTTGTGTCTTTTTGACAAGCTGTAAAAGTCAATATAATTGTTGCAAATAAAGCAACTAAAAGACTAAATTTAAATACTGATTTGTTCATACTAAAACCCTTTTAAAAATTATAAAATAATATATCTGTTTAATGCAAATATAACAACCTAATAATATATAAATTTTAAGTAGAAATACTGAATTATTGACTTAAAATGAATTTAAAACTACAGTTTACTAATTATTCTTTCACTTCTGATTCATTATTACATTTAGGACATTTTGCATATTTATCAAATCCATCTTCAGTTTTTTTCCATCTAAGTTCAATATAGTGATTGCTACAACTGTTACAAGGTTCAATAATAGGCATAAAGTTTGAAATGAAATCACATTCAGGATAGTTTGTGCAAGAATAGAATTTCTTTCTAGTTTTTTTGCTATATCTTTCAGATATTTCACCTTTATTACATTTTGGACATGTTACACCAGTAGTAATAGGTTTTAAGCCTTTGCAAGTTGGGTAATCTGAACATCCGTAAAATTTTCCAGATTTACTATTTCTAATATACATTGGTTTGCCACAAATATCACAGCTTATGCCTTCTGCAATTTCTGGTTCAACTTTCTCTTCTTCAACACCATTATTAACTTTTGGTAAAGGTTTAGTACCGTTACATTCTGGATAACGTGAGCAACCAAAGAAACGACCACTTCTACCAACACGAATTACCATTGGAGCATTGCACTTTTCACACAATACATCTTCAATATCACTATGTTCCTCTGCATAATCAAGCGATTTTTTGAAAGGAAAATAAAATTCTGTCATCATTTTGACATAAGTATTATCACCAGCTTCAACAGAATCTAAACCATTTTCCATTTCTGAAGTAAACACTACATTGAATAAATCAGGGAAGTATTTAATTAAAACATCTGTAACTGATTCACCTAAAGAAGTTGTATAAAAAACTTTGCTTTTTAATTCAACATATTCTCTATCAGTCAAAGTAGAAACGATTTGAGCATAAGTTGAAGGTCTTCCTATTCCCAACTCATCCAAATCCTTAACAAGACTAGCTTCATTATATCTAGCTGGGGGATTGGTAGTTGATTCTTCTTTATTAACTTTTTCTGTTTTTAAAGCTTGTTTTTCGGCAAGTCCTACTGGCAGACTGTTTCCTTCACCTGCTTTACGTTTATTCTTTTCTTCAGTTACATCATTGTAAACAGCAAGAAAACCATTAAATACAACTACTGATCCACTTACTCTAAAAGTAAATTTACCACCATTAATTATTGCAGTAGTTTGATCCAACAAAGCTGGTGCCATCTGCGAAGCAACAAATCTACTAAAAATTAGCTCGTATAAAGCATATTCGTCTTTATCTAATTTTTGCTTTACATCTTGTGGTTTGTATTCTAAATTAGCTGGTCTAATAGCTTCGTGGGCATCTTGACTATTTGTAGATTTTATTTTATATTCGTTTGGACTTTCTGGTATATAGTTGTTACCATATTGTTTACCAATAAAGCCACGTACCATTTCAATTGCTTCAGCACTTACTCTTACAGAATCAGTTCTCATATAAGTAATCAAACCTACAGTTTCACTACCAATGTTTACTCCTTCATAAAGTCTTTGAGCAATAGACATTGTTTTTTTGTTAGAAAAACCAAGTCTGCGAGAAGCTTCTTGTTGTATGGTAGAAGTTGTAAATGGTGCAAAAGGATTTCTCTTTACTTGTCTTTTTTTGATTTCATCAATAGAGAAATTTTCTTTTTTAATTCTTTCGACTAATTCTTTAGCTTGTGATTCAGATTTAATATAATGCAATTCATTTACTTTTGATTTAATAGCTTTTGTTTCTTCATCAGTTTTTCCAGCACCAGAACCTTCAGGGTTTTTAATTTTATTGCCATCAAATGCAATCAAATCAGCATTAAAAGTTGCATTTGTTGGATTTTTAAAATCA
>JAPLFM010000214.1:0-5878 GCA_026390675.1 Candidatus Kapaibacterium sp.
ATTTTTGTTTGAAATACCACGAAGCTTATCTAATATATCATTTTTACTTTCAGGTTCATCGTCTAAATCATTTTTAAAGAAATCATTTGTATCAATATCATCATCATTTGAGGAGAAGAAACTACTGCTCTCGTCATCATCTTCATTTTTATTTGAAATACCTCGAATCTTATCTAATATATCATTTTTACTTTCAGGCTCATCCTCTACATCATTATTAAAGAAATCATTTGTATCACTATCATCATCATCATCATTTGAGGAGAAGAAACTACTACTCTCGTCATCATCTTCATTTTTGTTTGAAATACCACGAAGCTGATCTAATATATCATTTTTACTTTCAGGCTCATCATCTAAATCACTATTAAAGAAATCATTTGTATCAATATAATCATTATTTGAGGAGAAGAAACTACTGCTCTCGTCATCATCTTCATTTTTGTTTGAAATACCACGAAGCTTGTCTAATATATCATTTTTACTTTCAGGTTCAGATAAGAAAGGATTATCATTCTTTTTTAGTTTAGAAAGTTTCGCCATAATATCATTATCACCATCACTTTCATCATTTTGTTCGTCATTCTTTTTTAGCTTAGAAAGTTTTGCCATAATATCATTTTCACCATCACTTTCATCATTATATTCGTCATTCTTTTTTAGTTTAGAAAGTTTCGCCATAATATCATTTTCACCATCACTTTCATCATTATATTCGTCATTCTTTTTTAGTTTAGAAAGTTTCGCCATAATATCATTATCACCATCACTTTCATCATTATATTCGTCATTCTTTTTTAGCTTAGAAAGTTTCGCCATAATATCATTATCGCCATCACTATCATCATTATCTAAATATGAACTTTTTTGAGAAATATTTTTAAATTTTGACAATATTGAATTACTAGGTTCATCTTCTTCATACGAATTATCTTCATTTCTTAATTTTTGTAAGTTTGCAAGTTTTGCTAAAATAGGATTGTTAGAATGATCTGATTTCTCTGTTTCATTATTTTTCCCTTTTTGCATTTCTTGCAATTTAGCTAATATTCTATTTGAAGAAGTCTCTATATCACCATTATCAACATTTATGTCATTAAAACTATTTTCATCATCATTATTATTGTTATTGTTCCAATCGTTATTTGATTCTAAGTCAAAACCCATACTCATTTCATCATCTTCTTCAAATTCAGTCAATCCATAAGCTTTAGGTGTATAAAGTTTTTTACAAAGACCAGTGATTTCATCCATTGGAACTGTTGCGATTAATGAATATTTTTCTAGGAGTTCTTTGAAATCTTTGTTTTTTTCAATCAGACAATGAAAGAAAAATAATGCTAATTCAAAATTAGATAATTGAGCATTAAGTAATGAAATGAAAAAATGTCTATTACTTTCTGGTAAACCATCAATAAATTTGAGAATATTAAACACATTTCTAAAATAATGACCTAAATCTGCCTGATATTCTTCGTAAAATTGTTCATAAGAAGAATCAATAACTGTTTGCAAAATATCTTTGGTAATATTTGAAGTTGCATAAGTATCGAATTGAGTATTAAAAAATCTTTTATAAATATCATAATATTCAACAAAAGACTTTCTCCCAGAGATTGTACGTGTAGTTGTAGAGCCATCTGCGAAATCCATATCTTGAATTTCTAATAAAATTGAAGATATTATTTCATTGTGGAAACGAAGAAGCTGAAAAACTGTTCCTTCATTTTTTTGATCTGTTGCAGTTTCGTTTTGTTTTTTAAATTCTTTAGTTTGGTTTACAACTTCACCAATTTGCATTTGAATCAAGTCTTTTTGAGCTTCAAGATCTTGCCTTTGATCAGCAAGAGCAGCGTAGAAAAGTAATACTGAAGCAAGTGACCAAAGTGAACCTACTGAACCACTTAAAAAATCTCCATATTCAACTATATCTCGTGTACCTTTCCCATCTAAAGAATCAAATTTTGCAAGAACAAATACAGCAAAAAATACTAATAATCCAAAGAAAATGAAAATAAAAGCAAGCCACTCAGAAGCAGGCATTCCTTCTCTTACTAATCCTCCGGACCATTTCTCTAATTTTTTAATAAAACTCATTTAATTGCCAGTCATTTAACAATTGAAATTGATTTAGTGTATAATATACTATTTCCCATTGAAATACTAACGAAATACGTGCCATTTTGTAGATTAGATAAGGAAAATATGTTATTATTTTCATTTATTGAATCTACAAGCAATACTTTTCCTTTATTATCATAAATCTGAATATTACATTTAGTAATATTGTTACAATTTTGAATAACTAAATTATTATCAACTAAATCTATGTTAAAATTTGAACTATTTATTTCATTTTCGATATTTGTAGAGTTTTTTTTAAAATAAGAAAGGTGAGGAGCAATTTTTTGTTTTATTTCACCAGTTGTGAAAAAACCATTTCCTGCAAAAGTCCAACAAATAGCTTCGCCTTGTGGCTCAATAAATGGAAAAAGATTATATTGAGGAATAATAATAGGATCCCTTTTAAATGCATCTATTATAGTTTCATTTTTATTTAAATAATAGTAATAAACAGAAGAATAATCTCGTAGTAATATTTCTTTTCCATTAGGTGATATATCTCCTCCGGTTACTCCAGAACCATCAAAAAAGCTTTTACCTATTGTAAGAGTATTTGTCTTTTCAAGGATAGTAGTTTTACCAATTTCTTGTGGATAAGACATCCTGTAAACAGCTACAAAAGTTTCTCTTTTTGAAACATGGTATATGTCTTTACTTATAGGGTCTATCATTAGAGTTTCAGAATCTCTGGTAATATCAGGATAAGAAAAAGGCAGTAAATCTTCTGATTTTATTTGTTGTGTAATAGTATTAGAGTTATTTATATCAACAAAAGGTTCAGGAAACCTAATAACAAATTTTGTTTTTCTTGTAGCACCATTATCTCCAATATCACCTAAATAAAGATAATCAATTCCATCAATTGGACCCGGACCTATGCATATATCTTCAAAATCAGAATCAGGATGAATCAGTGAATCATTTAGTTTGAACTCGGCAAGGAAGCTACCTTTTGTATCAAAAGCAAATATTTTACCTTGTGCACCATCATTATGTGACCAAATAACATTTGGATACTTTCTACTTGCTGCAATTCCAGAAGCTTCGTCCAAAGCAGGAATTTTGATTTCACCCAAATCATATCTATTACTAAAATCAGGATTTTGTGATTTTAATATTTCTAAAGTGAAAAACAATATTATAAATGCAAAATATTTCATTTATTTTTAATTAATGGACTTTTATGTTATTCAAAATACTAATTTATTACTTATTTTTGCAAACAAATATTTCTAAAGTAAGGTAAATTAATGGTCGTAATGAAATTCGGTGGAACTTCTGTAAAAGATGCCGAAGCTATGAAGAAAGTTATTGAAATTGTTATAAATTCAAAATTTAAAAGAAAATTAGTTGTTGTTTCTGCTATGTCTAAAATTACTGATTCTTTAATAGATGTTGCCAAAAATATTAGTTTAAATAAAGAATATTCACTACACAAATTAGATGAAATTATGCTTCAGCACTTGAATGAAGTGGATAATTTAAAATTAAATGATATTGTTTCTGAAAGAATTGTATTAGAATTTGATTTCCTCAAGAATGAAGTTACAAATCAAAAAGAGTTTAATAGTGAAGTTTATGATCTTTTTGTTTCAAGAGGAGAATTATTATCTTCATTTATTTTATCTAAAGCTTTTGAAATGAAAGGTCTTAGATGCTATAATTTGGATTCTAAAGAAGTTATTAAAACTGATTCTAATTTTGGAGAAGCAAAAGTAAATCAACAAGAGACAAATAAGTTAATTCAAAACAAATTAAATGAAATTTACAAAAATTATAATTTAGTAGTTGCTGGAGGGTTTATTGCTTCTAATTTAGAAAATGAACCTACAACATTGGGAAGAGGTGGTTCTGATTATTCTGCTGCAATTTATGCAAGCGCTTTAGAAGCAAATGAATTAGAAATTTGGACTGATGTAGATGGAATATTTACTTGCGATCCTAGAATGATTAAAAGTGCAAAGAGAATTTTAAAATTGTCATATACAGAAGCTGGAGAGCTTGCATATTTTGGAGCCAAAGTATTACATCCTAAAACTATTCTACCTGCAATTGAAAAAAATATACCTGTAATTGTAAAAAATACTTTTAATCCAAGTAGCTCAGGAACCAGGATTGAAAATGAAAAACAAAATATTAAAATGATAAAAGCTATAGCTTTTAGAAAAAATATTTCAATTATTAATATTCAATCAAACAGAATGTTAGGTGCTTATGGTTTTTTGAGTAGAGTCTTTGAAATATTTAATAAAAATGAAACATCTGTTGATTTAGTTACTACTTCTGAAGTTAGTATTTCAGTAACAATTGATGATATTAAAAATCTACATTCAATAATGAAAGATTTAGAAGAATTTTCACTGGTTTCTGTTTCACATAGTAATGCTGTAATTTCCGTTGTAGGTGAGGGAATTAAACTTACTGCAGGTATTGCTGCTAGATATTTTGGAGTATTGAAGGGAATAAATATATTAATGGTTAGTTTTGGTGCTTCTGAAGTAAACTTAAGTATAATTGTAAAGGAATCAGATTTAGAAAATTCTGTTAATTTACTTCATAGTGAGTTTTTTAGTACTAATTTGGATAATGAAGTATTTTTGGAAGTAAATTAAATGAATAAAATTGATTTAAGAAGTGATACTTTCACAACTCCCTCTCCTCAAATGTTAGAAGCAATGATGAATGCTAATGTTGGAGATGACGTTTATGGAGAGGACGAAAGTATAAACAATTTGCAAGACAGAGTCTCTGAATTATGTGGTAAAGAGGCAGCTCTATTTGTTCCTTCTGGTACAATGAGTAATCAAATTGGACTTGCAATAAATACTAATAATGGTGATGAAGTAATAACTGATGCTGATGCTCATATTTATTATTATGAAACTGCTGGACCTTCTTTACTTTCAAGAGTTCAGATTAGACCAATTAAATCTAATAATGGTATGCCTGACTTAAATGAAATTGAAGATTCGATTAGAAAGAACTCAAAAAATTAGCTGAAAAATATGGAATAAAACTTCATCTTGATGGTGCAAGGCTTTGGAATGCGTCATCAGCAACTGGTATTGCTATTAAAGAGTATGTTCAATATTTTGATTCTGTGAGTTTATGTTTTTCGAAAGGTTTAGGAGCTCCTGTAGGTTCTATTTTAGTATCAAATAATGAAAATATTAAAAAAGCTTTGAAATGGAGAAAAATATTGGGTGGAGGAATGAGACAAGCAGGTATTTTAGCTGCTGCTTGTGATTTTGCTTTAGAAAATGTTTTTCCTATTATGTCAAAAGATCATTCAAATGCTAAGGACTTTTCTCAAAGATTAATAGCTTTTAATAATGGAATAATTTTAAATATAGATTCTGTTCAAACAAATATGGTTGTTTTTGAATTACCAAAAGGAATTGATGCAAAGGAATTTGAATTAAATTGTAAGAATGAAAATTTAATGCTATCCGGAATTGGTGGCAGGAAAATTAGAGCAGTTTTTTATTATCAAATTACACCAGTCCAAGCGCAAAATGCTGCTGAAATTATCCAAAATGTTTTAAATCAAATGAGGAATACATAATATGAAATTTAGATATTTAATTTTATTTTTGGTGTTGTTCAACTCAATTAAAGCAGAAGAAATAAATAGGGAAAACAAAGAAGTAAAAGTAATTGGTTTTTTATATGCTAGTAACTTAATGCTAACATATTTTACTGTTGATTTGAATTATCAAAATTTCAAATTAACAGTTGAGAATGCTACAAGTGA
>JAPLFM010000214.1:5933-15383 GCA_026390675.1 Candidatus Kapaibacterium sp.
ATTAATTTGGGAATAAATATTTATAAAGAAAATCAGAATCTCTCTATGAAAGATAGATTAGTTTTAGATAGAACAAAATCAATCTTCAATGATTTGACAATTGATGTCAATTTATTAAAATCATTTATCAAAAAGTATAATAAACAAGACGAAGACAAGTTTTTAGAAAATCATAGTAAGGTTTGGTTAAAAATTAAAAACTTGATGGAATCAAATTCAAATAATAATGAAAAAAATAAATAATCAAATTGTAGATTTAAATAAATTCAAACATCAGTTTAATGGTAGAGTTGAGTTTAGTGATACAGATTCTTTTCAAGTTGTTCATAATTTAAGGTATCCATTTTGGATTGAATGGGCAAGAACAAATTATCTTTTTACAATAGGTATGCCGTATAATAATAATACATTTACAAAAGAAAATGCAATTATGACTGTACATACTACCATAGATTATTATGGTTCTTTAAGATTCCCTGATTTATATCATGTTAAAACTAGAGTTTCATTTGTTAAAAATAGTTCTCTTGGGTTTGAAAACTATATATTAAATGAAAACAATGAGGTAATAGCCAAGTCATTTTCAATACTAGTAAATGTAGATGCTATAACTCAAAAACCAGAAAGAATTAACGATTATTTGAGAAATAAAATTGCCATTTATGAAGGCAGTAATGTTGAATTTATAAATTAAATATCAAAAAATGCAAAGTATAACAAGTTTTACAGATTTAAAATTAGCAGCTGAATGTATTTTCCCAAGATTAGATATAGAAAGATATATAAGTCAAGAAGATTACAAGAAAGATATTATAAGATTGGTAGAATTAGGAGTTGGTGGTTTTTGTATTTTTAAAGGAAATATAGAAGAAGCTAAAACTGTAATTGCTGAGGTTAGAGCTGTTGCATTGTATCCACTTTTGATTACAGCTGATTATGAACATGGTGTAACAATGAGGCACGAGGGAGGTACTGCATTTCCACATGCTATGGCTCTTGGAAAAACAGGTGATTTGCAAAAGACTCAGATTGTTGCTCAGTTAATTGCACGAGAAACTAAAGCACTAGGGGTAAATGTAAATTTTGCTCCAGTGTGTGATATAAATTCTAATCCTATTAATCCTATTATCAACATACGCTCTTTTGGTGAAGAAGCAAATATAGTGGGTACTCACGCTTCAGCTTATGCCAAAGGATTACAATCTGAAAATGTTATTGCCTGTGCAAAACATTTTCCTGGTCATGGTGATACCTCAATCGACTCACATTTATCTTTGCCTATTCTTGAACATAGTTTGGAAATAATTGAAGAAAGAGAAATAAAACCATTTGAACAAATTTTTAAAAATGGAGTGCGATCAGTAATGGTAGGTCATTTATCAGTACCATCTATTGATAAAACAGGTATGCCTGCTTCACTTTCAAAAACAATTATAAGTGGGTATTTACTTGCTAAAATGAATTTTCAAGGATTAATATTTACTGATGCTTTGGATATGAAATCAATTGCAAGTACTTATTCTTCAACTAAAGCAAGTGAAATGTGTATTAGAGCAGGTGCAGATGTTGCATTATTACCTGAAAATCCTTTTGAAGCGATTGAACATTTCGAAAAGCTTCTTAAAAATGACAATGATTTTAAAAATGATTTAATTAGAGCCGCAAAGAAAATAAGAATAGAAAAAGAATGGTGTGGACTTGGTAATTTCAGAAGGTTACTCGAAGAAGAAGATGAAGAAAAAAAAGTGAACCTTGAACACGAAAGGGTAGCTTTAAGTGTTGCAATGTCTGCTTTGGATATGGATATAAATGAATCTGAATATTTACCGATTGATGAAACCTTACAAATTGCTGGTTTTGCTTTTTTACAAACAGATTCTGATTTCAAATCTGCAAGTATGTTTTTTAATTTACTTTCTCAGGCTGTTGAAAATAATATGGATTATGCTTATTTAGATGAATCTATAAGTGAGGAAGATTTACAAGGTATGTGTGAAAATACTAGAGATGCTGATTTAGTAATTATTGCTTTTTTTAATAGAGCTAAAGCATATCATGGTAGTATTGGAATAAGTGAAAATATGAAAAGAATTATTGAAAGATTAAAAAATAACAACCCAACTATAAATATTTTTTTCGGTAATCCGTATCTAAGAAAAGAAATTAAAGGAAGTATAAATATTTGTACTTTTTCAGATTCATTAGCATCAATTGCAGCTTCTGTTTTAGCACTTAGTGGAAGAAGTAATCAAATAAATTAAAAGATTTTAAACTAATTGTTTTGTTAAGGTTTTGCTTATGATTAAATTTGGGACTTGTTTTGTTTAATAATTGAAAAAATAATTTGTCTCATACCATTTTAGTTACTGGTGGTGCAGGTTTCATTGGTAGTAACTTTATAAGTTACATATTATCTAATGCAAATTTAAGAATTGTCAACTTAGATGCACTAACTTACGCTGGCAACCTAGAAAATTTAAAGGACTTTGAAAAAAATGAGAATTATCATTTTGTGAAAGGTACTATTCAAAATTCTGAACTTGTTACATATATTTGTAAGAGGTTTGAAGTGTATGGTATAATAAACTTTGCTGCTGAGTCTCATGTAGATAGATCAATTCTAAATTCCAGACCATTTATAGATACCAATGTTTTAGGTACACAAGTTTTATTAGATGTGGCTAAGGATTTGAAAATTAGTAAATTTCTTCAAGTATCTACTGATGAAGTTTATGGTTCACTTGGAGAAACTGGACTTTTCACTGAAGATACTCCACTTTCGCCAAATTCACCTTATTCAGCATCTAAAGCATCTGCAGATATGCTGGTAAATGCTTATCATCATACTTTTGGATTGCCTACTTTAATAACACGCTGCTCTAATAACTATGGTCCTTTCCAATTCCCTGAAAAATTAATTCCATTAATGATTTTAAATGCTTTAGAAAATAAAGAACTACCAGTTTATGGTAATGGATTGAATATCAGAGATTGGATACATGTTCAAGATCATTGCTCTGCAATTTGGACTGTTTTTCAAAAGGGAGTGATAGGTCAAGTTTATAATGTTGGTGGTAAATGTGAGAGAAAAAATATAGATATTGTAAAAACAATTTTGAATATTTTAGAAAAACCTGAAACTTTAATTAGATATGTGAAAGATAGACCTGGGCATGACCAAAGATATGCTATTGACAATTCTAAAATTCAAAAAGAATTGGATTGGGTGCCAAAATACAATTTTGAAACAGCACTTAAAGAAACAATTAATTGGTACTTAAACAATAAAGATTGGTGCTTAAATGTTAGATCTGGGGCATATAAAGAATATTATAATAATCAATATAATGGTAAATAATTGAAGAAAAAGATTATTTCAGTAGTTGGTGCAAGACCAAACTTTATGAAAGTGGCTCCGATACACAGAGCTTTTCAAGAAGTAAGTGATAAATTTGAACATCAAATTTGCCACACTGGTCAACATTATGATTCTAAAATGAGTGATTCTTTTTTTAATGATTTAAATATGCCCAATCCGACTTATTTCTTAGGAGTAGGATCAGGAAGTCATGCTGAACAAACAGCTAAAGTTATGGTTGGTATTGAAAAAGTTTTAATTGAAGCAAAACCAGATTTATTAATAGTTGTCGGTGATGTAAATTCAACATTGGCTGCTTCAATAACTGCTGTAAAATTGGGAATTAAAGTTGCACATATTGAAGGTGGGTTAAGAAGCTTTGATCGTTCAATGCCTGAAGAAATCAACAGATTAGCTACTGATGCAATTAGTGATTTTTGCTTTATAACTGAAGAAGATGCTTTATTAAATCTTACAAAAGAAAATTTTCCTAAAGATAAAATTTATTTTGTTGGAAATACAATGATCGATTCTTTAAATTATGCTTTGGAAAATGTTAAAAAATCAAATATTCTAGAAAATTTAAATTTAAAAGAAAATGAATTTGTACTTTTAACTCTACATAGACCAAGCAATGTAGATGATAAAGAACAATTGAATATGCTTTTGGATATAATTGAGTTTATTTCAAAAAACAAAAAAGCAGTTTTTCCAATGCTATTCAAGAAGAAACGACTGCATTGCAAGTTCCTTGCATTACTTTACGAACTACAACTGAAAGACCAATAACTGTATCTAAAGGATCAAACATTCTTATTTCGCCGAATTTCGAGAATATTATTTTTGAATTAGAGAAAGCATTTGCAGGTAATATTAAAAAAGGTGAAATACCAGAATTGTGGGATGGTAAAGCATCTGAAAGAATTGTTAAAATAATTTGTGAAATTATATAAAATGAGATTAATGAAATTAATTATTATGTTTGTTCTGTTGAATTTAAATCTCTTTGCTCAAGTTACAGGAGGATCTGATTTAAAGGAAATGATGAAAGATGATTTTGAAAGTAAGGCCAGTGCTGATAAATTATTAAAATTAGATAATCTACCTATTGGTAATGATATTGATCCTAATTTTTATATTGTTGGTTCGGGTGATATTTTATCAATTAGAGTTTTACCTCAAAGTGTAAATAGTCAGTTGATGCAAATTTCTCCAGATGGTTCTATCTTATTACCACGTTCTGCTGGAATTATTTCATTAAAAGGAATGACTTTAAAACAAGCAATTGAAGCTATATCTAATAAAATTCTAGAAATAAATCCTAAAGCTACTGTTAACATTGTTTTGGCTCAATCAAGAGTATGTTTGATCTCAATTGCTGGAAATATTAATCAACCTGGAACTTATGCTTTACCTTCAAGTTATAGAGTATCTACTGTTCTTAATTATATAAGTCAAGTTCAAAATCAAACAACTAACTCATCTCAAATGTTAGCTCAGCAATTTTTGAAACAAGAAGCAAATTCACAAAGAAATAAGTTGTTTTCAGAAAATGGTATCGCACCAAATTCAAACTCAACTTATAGAAATATTCTTGTTTCTCATAAAGATGGTAGTGCAAATAATGTAGATATTGAAAAAGCTCAAGCTTTGAATGATGTAAGTTATGATCCTTATATTAGAGAAGGTGATAAAATCTATTTGCCTTATGATGACAAATATTACACTATGATTTCAATTTCAGGTGCAGTTATCAGACCTTTTTCTACAATTTTTAAAGAAGGTGATAAAGCTGGTATGCTTTTAAAATTTGCTTATGGATTGAAAGAAAATGCAGATTTGTCAAATATTGAATTAGTTTATTCTGATGGCAGAAAAGTTAAATTAAGTATTGATAAAAGTTTGAAAATTTTGGGTGAAGATTATCTACTTGAAGCTGGTTCTTCAATAATTGTAGGACAAAAAACATATTCTAAAAATTTGACAAAAGGATTTGTTTCTTTGAAAGGACAAATTAAAAATGAAGGAGTAGTTTCTATTGAGAACAATGAAACTAAACTCAAAGAAGTTGTTGAATCTGCTGGAGGAGTACTTGAAGATGCTGATTTAGCAAACTCATATATATTAAGAAAAGATGATTCAAGAGGTGAAAATTTTTATGTTGCATGTAATGTTGAAGATGCAATATTAAATAACTCTGAGAACGACAATGTTAAGTTACAAAGTGGAGATGTAATTGTTGTTCCTAGAAAACAAAACAAAGTTTATATTTACGGTAGAGTTAATAAACCTGGCTATATAGAATATGACAAAAGTAAACCTTATGAATGGTATATCTCTAAAGCTGGTGGTTTCTCTAATAATGCTCAAAAAAACAGAGCAAGAATAATTAGAGGAATTACAAATAATTGGATTGAACCTAATCCTGATGTTAAAATTAAAGATGGGGATAAAATCTATGTTCCTGCACCACCAGATATACCTCAACAAGTTTCAGATGCAAAATATGGAATGATAGCTGGTGTACTTGGTGCTACTGCAAGTATTTTGTTTTTATTTATTAATATTTACAACTCTTTCATAAAGTAATGAATTTTAAAATTTCAATCATATTAATTTATATTTTATTTTTAAATGTTAATGTTTATTCTCAAATAGAGCATATACAAGTATCTCATCCTGTATATTCTCTTCTTGTTCATTTTGAAAATTTAGGCTTACTTCCACACAAATCACTTTCAAATTTACCATTACAAAGAAAAGAGATAATTGAATGTTTAATATTAGTAAGAGAAAATGATAAAAATTTATCTCAAAACTTAATTTTAACCTTAGAAAAATATGAAATAGAGTTTGGAATAAAAAAAGCAAATAACAAAGTTTTTTTTGCTAGTAATAGTGATTCAAATCAAGTTTTGTTTTTAGGTTTGCTTTCTGATGACGAAAAATATATCTATCATAATAAAGATGATAATAACGAGATAAGTCTTAAGCCACTAGCAAAATTAGACTTTAGAACTGAAAATAATAATAACCAATTCCAATATGTAAGCTTAGCACAGTTTGGATTTAGGTTAAATGGAACAATTGAAAACCAAGTTGGTTATTACTTGCAAGCTACTAATGGAACAATACTTTCAGGAAATAGAAATATAGCTTTAGAAGATATTCAATTAAGTCAAAATATAAAATTAGTAGATTTGAATAGCGATTTCGATTTTACAGAATCTCATATTAGATATGATAGTAAGTGGTTCTATGCTGGAATTGGCAGAGAAACAAGATTGATTGGCTCTGGTATGAATCAAAGACTATTTGTTTCTAATAGTTCTCCAGCTTCAGATGCATTTATGCTTGGTGCTAAATTTTCTAATTTCGAATATAGATTTACTCATTTTAGTTTGTTGGCTATTCCAGATTCTAATTCAATTGTTGGAGCTGGGACTCATATTCCTGCGAAATATATTGCAATGCATCGTGCTTCTTTTAGACCAAATTGGGGAGAAATTTCATATTGGGAAGCTATAACTTATACAAATAGATCTATTGATATTGCTTATTTAAATCCTTTGACTTTTATGAAATCTTTAGAACATGCTTTAAGAGATAGGGATAATTCAATGATGGGAATGGATATTACTATTAGACCAATTATTGGATTACAAATTAAAGGGTCATATATTTTAGATGATATTATTTTTAGAAATATAGGAACTGGTTTTTGGAGCAATAAAGCTGCTATGAATATAGCTGCCATTTATTCCACTCCTTGGTCATTAGATTTTGGTGTTGAATATTCAAGAATAGAACCTTATACTTTTTCACACTTTAATTATCAAAATTCTTATACAAACATTATTACCCAATTCTGAAAGTTATGCAATGAATTTTAAGTATTGGTATGGAACTAGATACCCTATTTATATAAATTTATTGTGGCAAAGGCATGGAGAAAACATTTTAGATTCATTAGGCAAAATAGTAAAAAATGTTGGTGGAGACCCCCTTAATTCAATAAATTGGGTAAGAGATAATATTAATGTAACTTTTTTAGAAGGTAATCTAAAAAATATATTGTATATTGAAATTGGAACTTCGTTTGAAATTGTTAGAGGTTTTAATCTTGGCTTGGCAATTTTAAATAAAAATACAAATGGAATAAGCCAATTTGGAGGAAGAGTTAATTTTAGTTTTGAGGATTTTTAATTGAATATTATAGATTATATATTTTGGTTTTCATTTTGGGGAATAGTTTATCCTTTTGCTATTTACCCTGTGTTACTATTTTTATTGAAAAATATTTTTAGTAAAGATGTGTTAAAATCAAATCTTTTTAGACCTGAAATCACAATTTTAATTGCTGCTCATAATGAAGAGAGATATATTGAAGATTGCATTAAATCGATTTTAAATTCAGATTACCCAAAAGAAAAAATTTCTGTAATTGTTGGTTCCGATGAGTCAACAGATAAAACAAATTCTATTTTAGAAGTATTCTCATCTGAATATACTAATATCGTTTTTTATAAATTTGATAGAATTGGTAAAAATGCTGTAATTAACAAATTGTATGAATATGTTAAATCTGATTTTGTTTTCTTTTTTGATACTGATTGTAGAGTTGAAAATAATACAATCTCAACTTTAGTTGATAATTTTGCTGATGAAAATGTTGGTGGTGTAATGTCGAAAATATAGACTACATGCCAAATTTAGATTTAGTAGATGATATGTTTAATGTTTTAAACACAGCAATAAAAAGAAAGAGATTTGTTTTTGAACCTTTAGCAATTACTACAGAAGTAAGAGAAAAGAGTTTGAAAGATGAAATATATAGAAGAGAAAGGTTATATAAAGGTTCTATTTTCTCTTTAATTGCAACAAAGAAATTGTTTAGTCCTATTTATGGTTGGAGCTCCTTTTTTATGTATTCACATAAATTTATAAGACTTTTAATGCCATATTTTATAATTTTTTGTGTTATTTCATCTCTTTTTTTAAATCAAAATATTTTGATTTATAGGGTTGTTTTAAAAGTCGAAATTTTATTTTTTGCTTTGGTTGTTCTTGGTATGTTTTTAGAAAAAATGAAAATTGATGTTAAGATATTGAAATTGCCACTTTTTTTTATATCACTCAATATTGGTTATATAATAGGGATTAAAAAAGCTGTTACTAAGGCTACAGCTTCAATTTGGACTCATTAATTGAAATTTAGAGAAACAAATATTAAACAAGATTTTGGGATTTATGATTTTACTAATTTGAAATCTATTAACTATACATTTATTCAAAAAAGTAAAAACTCATTATATCCTTTTCTATTGCAATTTTCAGCTGATATATTATCTATAATTTTTAGTTTTATTTTTCAATACATTATTAGGTTTGAAACTGGTCTAATAAATTCAGAAATAAAATCAAAGATTTATAACGACCCAATGTTATTGGCTTTACCGTTGTTAGCTTTAATATTTTATTGGATTATTTTGTTTTTTTTTTCTGGGTTATATAAAAATTGGTTTGAAAGATCACCATTTGATGAAATTTTTACCATTTTGAAGATAACTTTTTTTGGAACTAGTTTGTTTTTTATTAGTTTGATGTTAAACAACACTAGACCAAGACTTTTGTTTCTAATACATTTTTTTATTTTTTCAACAACAACTATATTATTTAGGACGTTAGCTCGAAGATCTCAAAGGAAACTTAGAAAAAGTAAAATAATTAATTTCCCTTCTCTAATTATTGGTAATAGTAAAGATGCTAATGAATTACTTCAAAAAATTATAAGTCATCCTGATTGGGGTTATAATATATTAGGAGTATTGGATTCTAGCTTTATAACTAACTTAAATCAAAATAAAGAAGATTATTTTATAGATAAACTAAATATGTTCAAGCCAGAAACTATTATTATTGCAAAAGGGTTGGAAGATACTAATAAACTAATGATGATTGCAAATATTTGCAGTTTTAATAATATTAAACTAAAAATAGAACCAGATTTATATCATATTTTTACTGGTCAAACAAAAGCACAGAATATTTATGGGATTCCATTTATTGAAATTAGTACTCAAATATTAAAA
>JAPLFM010000079.1:0-7488 GCA_026390675.1 Candidatus Kapaibacterium sp.
TTGAAGGTATTAATTCTAAAATACAATTAGCAAAGAAAAGAGCGAGAGGATATAGAAATATTGAAAACTTTATTAATATGATTTACTTCATTTCTGGAAAACTTAAATTTGATTACCCACTCTATTTAGCGTAGAGCCAATAAGATTTTATTTATAATTTATAAAGGTGCTTTATGAGAAAGTTGTTTTTAGTTTTATTGTTTGGTTTGTTCTTTGCATTTAATTATTCAAAGGCTGAAACTTCAACTGAATTTCGAAATAGATGTGATAGTTATGGTGGTCAAGTTCAATATATCCCAATTGAATATAAAGGATGCAGAGGGGTACAATTGATTTGTGCATTAACTTCTGGAAACAACGTTGCTTTAAATTACGGTCCAATTTTACCAGCTAATTCTCAATATTGTTTTGTGTTGAATGCAGAAAATTTATCCGATCCTGATTTTTGGAAAGCGATTGATTTACAATCTATTGCTCATTTAACTAACCACGGATATTATCCTGGTAATTGTTCTGATACATCAAATGTTTCAAGTTCCAATATTTATACTTATTTTCAATTTACACGAAGATTATGTAATAAATATGTTTATAATAGCTATTCCAATGAGAATTCTTTGGAGTTATGTGATGGGGTAACAGCATTATGTTTCACTAAATTTTCTGTATGCAAGGATGAAAATGGCATTTTAATGGTAGTAAAATTATTTTCAAATAATGCAGGTACTGAAGAGTGTTCGACAAATATAAACTTAACAATGCACCCAACACTTTCACCTGTTATATTTGAATCAGATTGTTTTTCAGTTGGATGTTATTAATTTATGATTAAACAAATCTCAATATTTCTTGTGTTGTTTAATTTAAGTTTATTTTCAGAAATAGAATCTGATAAATTCATTCGACTAAATGTGGATTTGAATGGTGCAATTAAAAATAAAAATGAAACAATTATATATGGAACTAATGGATGTTTGATTACCTCCACAGATAATTGTAATACTTTTGAACAACACAGTATTGGAGATTCAATAAATATCCTTAAAATTGTTAATATAAATAATGAAATTAGAGGTATTGCTATAAATAATAATTTACCTATTTTATATGATTTTAAAATTGATTTGAAAATGAATAGTATTAAAATTAATAAAATTGATTTTAAATTTTCAACTTTAGGGAAAATATTTTTTTTTAATAATAAATTTTATATAGGCTCAATTAGTAGAATCATTTCTTATGATATACTAACCTTTGAAATTCAAAGTGTTTATAGTGATATTAGCAAACCATATTTACATTTAGATGAATTTCAAATGGACGATTCACTTATTTATATCTCTACTACAGAAAAATCTTTAATAAAATACAACTATTTAGAAAAATATAAGTCAGAAATTAGTTTAGCCCAATTTGATATTAATTATATCAACATTACATTATTTAAAGATAACATTTATTTTCTTTATTACAATAAACTAATTAAATTTTCTAGCGATTTGAAAAATTGGGATTCAATATCTTTGTTGGATTCAAGCTGTAATTTGTATTCGAGTAAGTATTTATATATTTATAATATAAATACCACAAATAAATATTTTAATATTATATCAAAGGATGGTTTATCTTTTACAAATATACCAATGTATAACTTAGATTTTAATAATTATTTAAAAAGAACTTCAATTAATCAAGTTATTGAAATTGACTCAAATTATAATTTAGCAGTTGGTCTAAATAAAACAATAATTAAATTAAATACTAATAGTCAAAAAACTGAATTAAAATCATTTTTAATAACAACTTCTAAAACTTATCATTACACCTTTTATAATAAAGAATTTGGATTTGTTTCTAACGACTCTTGTAATTTCTATAATACAAAAAATGGGGGTGTTACTTGGCTACCTACTTTAAAAGGCACAACAATTTCCAATAAATCAATATATACAGGTTATAATTACATTTCAAATGCTTCAAATTATACTTTTTTTAATAATGGTAATAAAAGCAATCAACTAATCTATAGTTTTGATTCTTGTCAAACTTTTACAGTAAAGAATATGGATTCTAATAATTACCATAGTCATTCAAACTTGTTAAAAATTAATGATTTATACTATTATGCAATAAGTGGATATAATTATGATAATATATTTTCAAATTTATATGTATTAAATGAAAAATATGATATTATTAATCAAGTTCACTTTGATTCATTAAAAATTAATTATATTTCAAAAAATAATAAAAATGAACTAATATTAGTTGCAAATGAATTTAGACATCATAAACCAAAAATTATTGGAACAGACGAATCATTGTATGATTCTGCAAAAATTATACTAATGTTTTCAAAAGATAGCTGTAAATATTGGAATAATCGAATTATATTAAATAACTCAAACAATCAAAATATATTTAGTTTTTTGTTACTTGATAACAAAAGTTATTTTCTATCAATTAAATATGAACTTGATCCTATAATTATTGATACTTTGATTTACTTATATGAACTTTCTAATAATGACTACAATGTTATAGATACCTTCAATAACTACAAATATAGCCAAATAAATTATTTAAATATATTTAATTCAGAACTCTATTGTTTTAGTTATTTAAACTATTACTATGTAAAAACTAGTAATAACGTATGGATAAAATACAATCTAAAATAGTTCCTAGAGAAGCTAATAATTCTTTCATTAGTTTTGATAATGTTTTATTTATTACAATTAATAGCTTACAAACTTATGATAAAAATTACACTAACATCTATAAATACATTGACGAAAATCCTATAAGTTCGATAGAAGCTCAAATTGAAGATATGACAGACCTTGTTACTCTTAACCCTGCTCCACTTCCAGCAAATACTTATACTAAAATAGGAATTATTTGGAGTCCGATTTATAAATTTGATTTAACTAATATTGAAGTTTATGATATTTACGGAGTTAAAGTAAAAAGTAATTTAAAAACTTCACTGAGAGAATATGATACATTCAGAGGTGAGCTTACTCTCCAAACTGAAGACTTACCTAATGGAGTATTCTTTATAAGAATATCCCACGGCATCACTACCAAATATGTAAAAATATTAGTTTCACATTAAACACAAAAAACCCTAAGCAATTAATTTTACTTAGGGTTTTAATATTTGGAAGAAAAGGAAAAATTAATCTTCTAAAAGTTCTTTTTCTTTCTTTTCAAGATTAACATCAATTTCTTTAATATGTTTGTCAGTTAATTTTTGAATATCATCTTCGCCTTTTTTTCTATCATCTTCAGAGATTTCTTTTGCTTTTTCAATCTTTTTCAATGATTCCATCATATCACGGCGTATGTTTCTAATGGCAATTTTGCCATCTTCTGCATACTTTTTACAAAGTTTCACAAATTCTTTTCTTCTTTCTTCAGTAAGAGGAGGAACAGGAACTCTAATAATCGTCCCATCATTTTGTGGATTGAAACCTAAGTCAGCAGATTGAATAGCTTTTTCAATACCTTGCAATGTGCTACGATCCCAAGGCTGAATAATAATAGTTCGAGCATCGGGAGCAGAAACATTTGCAACTTGGTTAAGCGGCATGTGACTACCATAAACTTCTACTGTAACACCATCAACTAAAGAAACAGAAGCTCTACCAGTTCTCACTTTAGCAAAAAAACCGCTAGTGTGTTCAACAGTTTTCACCATACTTTCTTTGGTATCATTTAATATATCTTGTACACTCATTTTCTTCTCTTAAATTATTTGTTTTAGCAAACCAAGGAACCAATTTCTTCGCCCATAATTAGACGTTTAAAATTCCCCTTTTCATTAAAATTAATCACTTTAATAGGTAAGTTATTTTCTTGACATAAAGTAATTGCAGTATGGTCCATAACCCTTAAGTTTTTTTCCAATACTTCTCTATATGTAATTTTGTCAAATCTAACAGCATCAGGATTTTTCTCAGGGTCGCTATCATAAACACCATCAACCCTAGTACCTTTGATTACAATTTCTGCTTCTACTTCAATAGCTCTAAGTACTGCAGCAGTATCGGTAGTAAAATAAGGGTTACCAGTTCCAGCACCAAATAAAACAACTCTGTTTTTTTCTAAATGTCTAATAGCTCTTCTTCTTATAACAGTTTCAGCTATTTGTTCCATTTTAATTGCTGATTGCAATCTGGTAGGTATTCCAACAGCTTCTAAAGCATTTTGAAAAGCAATACAATTGATAACAGTAGCAAGCATACCCATTTGATCCCCACTTACTTTGTGAATCCCATGAGCAGCGGCTTGAATACCTCTAAAGATATTCCCACCACCAATTACTATACCTATTTGTACCCCTAGATGGCAAACAGAAGCGATTTCTTTTGCAAAATCTTGTAAAGTGTTTGGATCAATTCCAAATTCCAAATCACCCATCAAAGATTCGCCACTTAGCTTTAATAGTACTCTTTTGTAAATCGGTTGCATATTAACCAATTGAAACTCTGAAAAATTTATTTATTTTAGCAGTTGGGTCAATTTCTTTTAATACATCTGCTACAGTTTTATTACCATCTTTAACAAAAGCTTGTTCAATTAAGCAATTTTCTTTGTAGAATTTTTCAACTCTACCTTGAGCAACTCTTTCAGCAATTTCAGGTTTTTTACCTTCTGCTATTGCTTGATCAATATAAATTTCTTTTTCTTTATCTAAAACATCTTGAGTAACTAAGCTTCTATCAACAAATTGAGGATTCATAGCAGCTACTTGCATAGCAATATCTCTAGCAGTTGCAGATCCAGCTTCATTTAAACTAATGTTTAAGTCTAAAAACAGAAACACCATTTATTACAACTTTCATCAATTCATCAGCAGTTGAAGCTGAAGAAGTCAATAAAATGTCAGCAACACTATTTACATAATCAACAAAATCTTGGTTACGAGAAACAAAATCTGTTTCGCATGTAACTGAAAGTAAAACAGCATTTTTATTATCACTAGAAATACGAGTTACAATCAAACCTTCATTTGTATCTCTATCAGATCTTTTTGCAGCAGAAGCGGCACCTTTTTTTCTAAGATAATCAATAGATTTTTCCAAATCCCCATCATTTTCAACAAGTGCATTTTTACAATCAGACATACCAGCACCAGTTTTATTACGAAGTTCCATCACAAGTTTAGCAGAAATATCAGCCATTTTTTTCTCAATTAGTTATTAATAAAATATTCTTTAAATTTCTTAGCCAAAAAAAAGCATCTTTTTTTTGAAAGATGCTTTTTTTTAATTTAGTTTTGCTCTACCGATTCAGTTGGAGCAGCTGGTCTTTCATTTTGTGGTTTTGAGCTGCTTCTCGGATTGTCATTTTTTCTTTCTCTAAGTTTTCTTTTAACTTTCGATGCTTCATCTGGATTTTCTTCCATTTCTTTAGAAATTCTATCTCCTTCAGAAAGCAATTCAGCTTGTTTAGAGCGTGATACTTCATATCCTTCAAGTACTGCATCAGCAATAACAGAAGTAATTAGTTCAACAGCACTATTTGAATCATCATTAGCAGGAATAGGATAATCAACAATATTTGGATCGCAATTAGTATCAACAATTGCAAATACTGGAATACCTAATATCTTAGCTTCTTTGATAGCTAAATGTTCTTTTTTGATATCGACAATAAATAAGGCACCTGGAAGGCGAGTCATATTTTCAATACCACCGAAAACTTTACGTAATCTTTCTCTTTCTCTATCTAATAGTAATCTTTCTTTTTTAGTAATTTTTTCAAAAGTACCATCAATTTCCATTTTGTCAATTGTAGTAAGTCTTTTGATTGATTTTCTGATAGTAGCAAAGTTTGTAAGCATACCGCCTAACCATCTTTCTGCTACATAATTCATTTTAGCACGTTTAGCTTGAGTTTCAATTATACCCTTAGCTTGTGATTTTGTACCAATGAAAAGTATAACTTTCCCTTTAGTAGCAATATCATACATAGCATCACGAGCAATATCAATTAAAACTTGAGTTTTACGTAAATCAATGATGTGGATTCCATTTTTTTCCATGAAGATAAATTTCTCCATAGCAGGATTCCAACGGCGAGTTAAGTGACCAAAATGAGCACCAGCCTTTAAAAGGGCTTCAATTTCAACATAATGTTGCATTTAAAATATCCTTGTGTTTTTTTTACTTCTGTTATCCTTTATCTCACTTGCTCAACACTCTTTATTTTGGTGCCACACACAAGTAATAAGATAACATGAATTTGTGATAAAATATATATTCTTAACGTTTTGAGAATTGAAAACGTTTTCTAGCTTTCTTCAAACCGTATTTTTTTCTTTCAACCATTCTAGGATCACGAGTAAGCATACCAGCAGGTCTTAATGTAGTTCTTAATTCTTCATTAAATTGCAATAAAGCTCTAGACAATCCTAATTGAATAGCACCCATTTGACCAGAAGGTCCACCACCACGAACAGTGATACTAATATCAAAAGCACCAGCTTGGCTAGTGATTTCCATAGGTTTGAATGCATTTACTCTTTGTACATCTACAGGGAAGTAATCGTTTACTTCACGCTTATTGATAGCTATTTTTCCATTTCCTGGAACTAGTCTAACTTGAGCTACTGAAGTTTTTCTTCTGCCTGTTCCCAAATAAACTTTCATTAATTACTCCAAATTTTATTTATTTTCTTATTATTATTAATCGTTATATACTAAGTTTAAAACTTTAGGTAATTGAGCTTCGTGAGGATGCTCAGCACCTGCATACACTTTTAATTTTTTAATAATTTGTCTGCCCAAACGGTTTTTAGGTAACATACCGTGAACAGCAAATTCAATTATTCTTTCAGGGTGTAATTGTTTCATTTCTGCCATTTTAGTAATTATTTGGTTACCCAAATATCCTGTGTGACGGAAATATTCTTTTTTGTCAGCTCTTTTACCTTTGAATACTGCCTTTTCTGCATTGATAACAACAACACAGTCTCCACAGTCAACGTGAGGAGTAAATATAGGCTTGTTTTTACCACGTAAAACAGTAGCCACTTGAGAAGCAATTCTACCAACAGTTAAGCCTGTAGCATCTACAACCCACCAATCGTGCACAACATCTTCTTTTCTAAAAGATTTAGTAATCCTAGCTGAGATTTCCACAGCGTACTCCTTAAAATTCAATTCGTAAATATCAAAATTTCAACTGATAAAATTTACTTTTTGTTAGTTATATTTTATACAGACTACAAAAATAATAAAAAATATTGGAATAAATAAAATAAACTTTGCAAAAATGTGGAAAAACTATAAATAATCCGAAAATAAACTAATTTGTAATTTACAATTAGAAACTCTTTTTAATTTATTTAGCTATAGATTCAATCTTTTATCAAATATTATCCTCTCAAAAAGAATATAACAAGAAAAAAGATTGTTAAAGCTATAGAGTAGCTTTTACGTGCTTTAATATAGTAGTGTGTAAGAGAATAATCTATTA
>JAPLFM010000079.1:7527-8957 GCA_026390675.1 Candidatus Kapaibacterium sp.
AGTAGAAAAGATAAGACCTCAACAAAAACAACGCTTGCAAAAATATAAACCCCACTCCAAGTTTGTTTGCTATAATATTCTAAACCTTTTAAAAGTTGATTGCCATATATTAAATTTAAATGAATTACATAAACTAAAAGTGATCTTTTGCCAAAAACTCTGTATATTGGTTCTACTTTTCGAGTTAGTGGGTAGATTAATGCCATAAAACTAAATAGAAAACAGACTATACTAATTCTTAAAAAAATCAATCCACTCCCACTTGATGGAAATGTACTAAAAAATTCTATTATATCATTATAACTTTTTGCATAAGGTAAAGCCATTAATAAGAAAACTACCCCTGTTGGAACCCCATATTTTAATAAAAATTTTGTTCTTAAATTTGAGTCAACTGATTTTATGATTACACCAAAAGTTATACCCCAAAAGAAGTATGCTGAAAAAGGGAAAATTGGAAAAATCGAACCAAATTTTGGAGTGAAATAATCAGCAAAGAAAAAATGAATTGATTTAAAATCTAATGAATGGACAATTGGGGTGGCTAAAGTAAAAATGAGAGCAAGAATAAAAGCAGAGATGCCTAAGCTTTTATCAGTTTTGGTAAGATGAAACAAACCCAAAATCATTAGTAATGAAATTCCTATTAGTTGTAATATATTCACTTTTAAGATATTATGCCATTGATTTGTATCTAAGTATATTAAGTCGTAAATTGTATTAGTAGGATACATTAAAACATATCCAATTAAGATAAGAACTAATGCCATTGTTAGTCTTTTTTTACTTGTTTCCGATCTTAGTTTACCATCTTCATTTCTTTTATTGGCAAAAACCTGAACAGCACCTGAAACAATTAAGAAAATAGGGGCGGTAAATCCACGCATTATATTCCATATTGACCAAGGGGATTGAGTAATATCGAATGAATCTGGGTTTGCAAGAGCATCTATAGTATGTCCTTGTACCATAAGAATCATAGCTAAAACTCGAGTTAAATCTAGAACAGAAACTCTTTGTGAGCTAAAAGGTATGTTTAATTCACTATTCAATTAGATTTAATATTTAATTGTTAACTTTGTCTAAATTTTGTTTTAAGGCTTCGAATAGAATAATTCCAGCAGATACAGAAGCATTTAATGACTCGGTTTTACCAAGCATTGGAATTTTTACAAGATAATCACATTGTTTTCTAATTACAGGTCTTATACCTTTGCCTTCACTACCAATAATTATCACAATAGGTCTATCATAAATTTTATCTGTATAAAGTTGTTCTGTGTTCATATCAGTACCAACAATCCAAAATCCAGCTTCTTTGCATTTTTCTAAGGCATTAGCTAAGTTACCAACTGCTGCTACTTTTAAATGTGTCAAAGCACCTGCAGAAGCTTTAATAGCAGCTGGAGTAATTGGGGCAGAATTTCTTT
>JAPLFM010000259.1 GCA_026390675.1 Candidatus Kapaibacterium sp.
ACTCTAGAAATCATATAATCAAATTCTTTCCTAGGTTCATCACTTAAATTAGGTACTTCTTCCATTAATGCTGATAATGGATAATCTATAAATTTTTCTGTATATCCTTTTGAAATTTCAGCTGAAATTTGAACTTCAGGAGGCGTCATTTCTTCATCAAAAACAGCAATTTGTTTTACTTCAATATCCAACATATCTGTTTGAATATCATTTTCCATAATTTCAACATGTTCTAACTGTTCTTGCACAAATTCAGTTGATAACTCAAGTGAAACTGGTTCTTCATATATTTCCAATGAATCAGAATGATATTCTTCTAAATCAACCCAGTTCTCATTTGCTGAGTTAATTTCATTAGAAAAAGTAATAAATTCATCAAGTGCATCATCTAGTGATTCAGGTTGAGATTGTTTTTGTTCTATCTCTTCATTAACTACTTCATTAATAACATTTACATTTTCTATAACTATTTCATTAATTACATTGTCATTTTCTATAACTATTTCATTATCAGCAATTACAGGAATTTCAGATTTTGCTTCTTCTAAAGTTTCAATTTCATCTTCTAAATCATCAAATCTTAATACTTTTAACTCATTTTGTTTAGAATCTAATTCGTTAACTTCTTCTATATTATTAGAATTTTCTTCTGGAACGACTTCTTTATGCTTTTTAGAGAAATCAGCTATACTATCTTCTTTATTGTCTATTTTTCTTGGTTCAGACTTAACAAAATCTCTTTTAGAACTTGATTCATCAGAAGTATTTTTTTCACTAGAAACAGAAACAACTCTAAAACCTTCTTCTGCAGAAGAAATATCAAATACTTGAGGATTCGATTTGTTTTTAAACCCTCTATTACTTTCAACTTCGCCGTAAGTTGAATCAAAATCTTCAATTACTTGCCTTTTTGCTTTTCCATCTTGTTTTACAGTTATAGTGAAATTAGGGGGAGGATTTGCAGGTTTGTATCTTGTATCTACTATTTCTGACATCCTTTGAGAAATATTTATAATCAAGAATACAACTGCTAATACTGTAATTGCTACTCCTATTAGTTGAACTGCAATTTCTTGAGTAAAGAAAACGGCTATTGCTAATCCAACAATAATTACAGCTACAATAATAAAGTCAAAAGGAGTAATGAATTTTTTGAAATCGAATTTGTTTCTTTGCATTTCTTTAATTTATGAGTTGTTATAAAGAAGTCATTATTTTTTTACAATATTAGAAAAAAATGACTACATATAAAAGGCAGAAAACATTTATTTTTCAACAAGATACTAATTTTAGTAATAATCTTTTGACTTAAATATTAAATTTAACTTTTTATGTTTTGTATTGTTCTAAATTATTAAATGTATAGATACTGATTACTAATTTTTGATTATTTTTGCAGGTCTTAAAAACTCAAAAATAAAGTATGTCATTAAAATTAAAAAATCAAGAAAATAACACTCTAACTTTAGCCCTAAATCAAGATAAAATCCTTAAAGGATTGAACACCGAACAAGCAGATGCAGTCAAATCTTTAAATGGTCCTTTGATAATAGTTGCAGGGGCTGGCTCTGGTAAAACAAAAGTTATTACTCATAGAATTGCAAATTTATTAGATAATGGGATTGCTCCTTGGAATATATTAGCTCTTACTTTTACCAACAAAGCTGCAAAAGAACTAAAACATAGAATTGCTACTTTGGTAGGCGAAAATCTATCTGATAAGATTTGGGCAGGTACTTTTCACTCAGTATTTGCAAGAATATTAAGGTATGAAGCAAAAGAAATTGGTTATGATTCTAATTTCACTATTTATGATGCTGATGATCAGCTTGCTGCTATACGCAGTGTGATGAATATGGAAGGGGTTTCACAACAGCACTACCCTCCCCAGCAAATTCGATCATTTATTTCTAATGCTAAAAATCAAATGATTGATGCAAAAGAATACAATTCAAAAGCTATTAATAGCTTGGACAAACAAGTGGGTTTTGTTTACAAACATTACGAAAATTATTTAAGACAAAATAATGCAATGGATTTTGATGATTTGCTTTTAAATATGATTTATTTACTTGGCAAATCTCAAGATGTATTAAACAAATACCAAAATAAGTTCAAATATATTTTGGTAGATGAGTATCAAGATACTAATAAAGCACAATATATTGTTATTAATCAACTTTCAAAAGCACATCAGAATATTTGTGTAGTTGGTGATGATGCTCAAAGTATTTATAAGTGGAGAGGTGCTGATATTCGCAATATTCTTGACTTCCAAAAGCAGTATCCTTATGCTAAAATAGTTAGATTGGAACAGAATTACAGATCTACTAAAACAATTCTTGAAGCAGCCGATTCACTAATCAAAAATAATAAAAATCAAATTCCCAAAACGCTTTGGACTCAAAACAAACAAGGAGACCTGATTGAAGTTATCTCTTGTGATGATGAAAAAGATGAAGCGAGTAAAATTGTAAATAATATAGTCAAAAGCATTGGTAAATATAGAGATATAAGAGATTTTGCAATTCTATATAGAACAAATGCTCAATCACTCTTTTTAGAAAATGCACTTAGATTTGCCAAGCTTCCTTATGTAATCATTGGTGGAATTTCATTTTACAAACGAAAAGAAGTAAAAGATGCTCTAGCTTATATTAAAATTTTAGTTAATCATTACGATGCTGAGTCATTACTTCGCATTATAAACGAGCCACCAAGAGGCTTAGGTAATACTTCATTGCAACATATAAAGGAATATTCTAAAAATAACAACATTACATTATATGAAGCTTTTAATCAAGCTGATATGAACTCTCATCTTCAAGGTAGAGCAGTTACAGCAGCTAAGAAGTTTATAAATTTAATTGATAAATACAAAACTGATTTGGAAAATGATAATATAAAACAAACAGTAATGAATTATCTGGATGATACTGGGCTTGCTGAAATGTATAAAGAAATTGGTACTGAAGAAGCAAATGACAGATGGAATAATATTCAGCAAGTTATTTCAGATATAACAACATTCATTAAAGAAAATCCTGAAAGTACGCTTGGTGACTATTTACAGCAAATTTCTTTACTTTCGGACTATGATGAGAAAGATACTAGTGGCAATCACGTTACATTGATGACACTACATTCGGCTAAGGGTTTGGAATATCCAACTGTTTTTATTGCTGGCTTGGAGCAAGGTCTTTTCCCATTAATAAGAGGTGGAGAAAGTGATAAAGATGATTTAGAAGAAGAACGTAGATTGCTTTATGTAGGTATCACAAGAGCCGAAGAACAACTTTATCTTTCGTATGCACAACGTAGAACAAAGTTTGGTGAAACTCAATTTGCAATGCCTTCATCTTTTTTAAGAGAAATAGACTTAAATACTCTCAATTGGCCCTCACTCAAACGAATGACAGAAAAGAAAGAGCAATCAGAAAGGCAGTTAGGAATCAATACTTTAAATAAAATTGCCAATAAAGGCTATAATGAATATTCACAAGTTAATGATGATTATTCTTACTCACAAGTGCCATCTCAAGCAAAAGCTCCAGCTCCAAAACAAGAATCTTACAAAGTTGGTGATATAGTAAATCATTCAATGTTTGGTAGAGGTATGGTAACTGGTATGAAAGGAGATGGAGATATGAAGCAAGCCATAGTAAGATTTGATAAATTTGGTAAGAAGAATTTAATGTTGAAATTTGCTAAGTTAGAGAAGATTAAATAAGACTTTGATAACTTGACAAATTGTTATAATTCAGCTAATTAAAAAGGAAATGTTATGAAATTTGAAATTGAAAATGAAAGAAGTAAATTCTTTGTGAAGTTAATTATAAATTTAGTTATCACTTATTTTATGCTATCGGTTATTTTAATAAATTTCAATATTTATATATTACCTAAGTTAGCAAGTTATTCTAGCTTTCAAATAATTGCTTTATTGAGTATTATTAGATACTATCTTGTTGATAATTATAATCCATTTAATAGAAAAACTAACAATGCTTATAATATTGTTTGGATACTAATAACTTTAGCATATATATTAGGTATAGCTTTTTGGGGAGTTAGTGAAAATGTTAGTCAAAATCACATTTTTGTTAAAGTAACACAGTTGGCTTCTTTTACTTTCAGTTTTATTATTATATTTTTAAATTTCAAACAATACAATGAAAATGTATTTAATGATTTATTGAAAATAAAAGAAAATTTGAAATAGATAATTTACCTATTTAGAATCATTGTTGTCCGATAAAAATACAATTTAGTTAAAATAATCTTTTAATCCATAGAAAAATCAAGGATTGATATGCTAGATTCAAAAGTAAGCCCCCATCAATATTTGATTTTCAAAATAAAACATACTGTTCTATTGTC
>JAPLFM010000013.1 GCA_026390675.1 Candidatus Kapaibacterium sp.
AATTTGGTCACTTATGAACTTCGAATGGTGGTGTAAAATATTTTTAAATGGGGAGTCACATATAATAGATTAAATATGACAGAAGTAAAAAAAATAGTTTTTTTAGGCGCCTCAACAGCATTTTATGAAGTAAGCGAGATTATTCATATAATTAACTTAAAACAAAAGACGTATGAGATAATAGCAATTTTAGACGATAATATTGAAATGCATGGGAAATTGATGCGTGGAGTTAAAGTTGAAGGAGCATTAACATTAGCATCAAATTATACTGATGCATACTTTGTATTTGGAATTGGCTCTATGAAAACAAGGTTAATAAGACAGGAAATTTTAAATAAAATCAATATTGATGAATCAAGATTTGTTAGCATAATTCATCCCTCTGCAGTTATTGATAGATCTGTAAATATTGAAAATGGTTGTATCATACATCCTGGTGTATGTATTGGAAATAATGTTATAATTGATTCATTCGCAATTATCGCAGTAAATACTGCAATTGGACCATATGCTTATATTGGCAAATTTGCAATGATAACAAGTTTGGTAGCTGTATTAAGTAGTGTAAAAATTGGGAAATCGGTATTTATAGGCTCATGTAGTTGTATTACCGAAAATATAGAAATCGGGAATGGTTCTATGATTGGAGCAGGAACAGTTGTTAGCCGAAATATAGATAAAGGGTGTTTTTTTCTAGGGAATCCTGGGAGACTAATTAGTAGAATAGAACTTCCTAAAGATCATCAATAAAAATTAGTAATTATGAATAAAGAACAAGTATTAGAAATAGTAATTGAAAATGTAAAGAATTTGGTAGAAACCTTTCCGATTGATCAACAATTTAATGTTACAGAACAAACAGTCCTTTTTGCTAATGGGTCATCAATTGATTCTTTGTCACTTGTTACCGTAATTGTAGATCTTGAAACAGTATTTGCAACTGATTATAACAAAGATATTTCATTAACAGACGACAGGGCAATGACAAGATCAATTAGTCCTTTTGAAACAGTTAGTAGTCTTGTTGATTATATTGTTGAATTAATTAATGAGTAAATTTTGTATCTATGAAGTATAAAGATAAAATTGTACTTGTTACCGGTGCTAGCAGAGGCGTTGGTTTACATATCGTTAACCATTTTTTGAATAATGGAGCAATTGTCCTTGGATTCAGTAAAGGCATTTCAAAATTAAACCATTTAAATTATCACCATTTTTCCGTTGATATTGGAAACCCCGAAGAAATAGTGAATTGTTTTCGAAAAGAAGTAAGTAAAATCACTAGGAAGATTGATTTTGTAATAAATAATGCTGCGGTACTAACGTCCCAATATTCCATGATTATGCCGATTAAAAATGCAATAGATATGGTAAATGTAAATTTACTTGGCGTTTTTTTTGTTTCAAGAGAATCTGCAAAAATGATGAAAGGAATTAAATATGGGAGGGTCATTAATATCGGCTCTATGGCTTCAACTTTAGAGCCGATGGGTGATTCTATTTATGCCGCAACAAAAACAGGTATTATAACAATTGCAAATGTTATGGCAAAAGAATTCTCGGCCATGAATGTAACATGTAATACTGTGGCAATTTCTGCAATTGAGACAGATATGTTAAACTCACACACTGATAATGCGAAAATTAAAATCAAAGAAATTATTAAAAATATGCCAATTTCAAGAATGGCAGTTGTTGATGACATTTTAAATGTAATTGATTTTTTTGCTTCTG
>JAPLFM010000081.1 GCA_026390675.1 Candidatus Kapaibacterium sp.
TGATGTCTTTTCAAAAAAATAGGCTTAAGCAATGCGAAAAATAATTTTACTTTTAATAATTCTTCTTTTAAGTTCAAATATAGCTTTTTCACAAAAGCAAGGTAAAGAATTCCTTGATTCAATGCTTATTGTTTTACCAAAAGCAAAAGAGGACACAAATAAAGTCATTCTTTTAACTGATATATGTTATGAATATCATGCGAATAATCCAGATTTGGGTATAAAATATGCGAATGAAGCATTAAAATTAAGTGAGAAGCTAAAGTGGCAAAAAGGTTTTGGGTGGTCTTATGGTTGTCTTGGTAATTGTTATTATGTTAAATCAGATTATGCTACTTCCTTATCATACTATTATAAAGCTTCAAAAATATGGGAACAACTAAGAAACCAAAAAGGAATTGCTTCTGTAAATGGTAATTTAGCTTTGATTTATCAGTCTCAAGGTCAAGTGGAAAGAGCCTTAGAATTTGCTTTAAAAAGTAGTGAATATGATAGACAAATTAATGACTTAAGAAATTTATGTATTGGCTATACAAATATTGGATCTTTGTATTCAGATACACGTTTAAAAAATATTAATAAAGCAAAAGAATATTATGAAAAAGCTTTAAAAATTAGTTTAGAAAACAAATACAATGAATTGTCTGCTATAAATTATAGTAATCTTGGAGTAGTGCATAAAAGATTGTATAATTACCCTAAAAGTTAAAAAAAAAAAAAAAAAGCAATATCTATTTATGAACAATTAAATTCAAAAGGAGGTATTGTCCATACTAAATTAAATATTGCTGATATATATTACACAATGGCTGTTGACACAATGCAAATAGGAGAAACTAAAAAATATAAATCTTTAAATAAAAGTGAAAATTTGTATAAAGCTATAGATAATTATTATCAAGCTATTGAGTTAAATAAAGTGGTTAATAATTTGTCTAAGTTTCAATTTGCTTATGGAGGTTTGGAAAATTCATATAAAGAGCTTGGTGATTTTAAAAAAGCTTATGAATATACAAAACTAATGAATAAAATATATGATTCAATAAACTCATCTGAGAATAAAAATAAAATAATAGAATTAGAAAAGAAAAAATATTTAGAAACTTCTGAATTAAAATTAAAAAATGAACAAGAAAGAAATGCTAATAAAAACAATTTGTTATTCGCTTTAGGTATATATGTACTTGGATTATCAATTGGGATGATAGCTTTTGTAAAAAACGTGAAAAAGATTCAGAAATTACTTCATAACGTCCTACCGCCAACAATAGCAAAAAGATTGCAAAAAAAAGAACATCCTATTGCAGATCATTTCGAAGAAGCAAGTGTAGTCTTTATTGATATAGTTGGATTTACTAAAGCATCTGCACAAAAACAGCCTAAAAAGGTTGCAGAAGATTTAAATGTTATTTACACAATACTAGACAAAATTGCGAAGAAGTGGGGTTTAGAAAAGATAAAAACAATTGGTGATTGCTATATGGCTGCTTCTGGAATCCCTCTAGCAGACCCACAGAATGCTGAGAAAGCTGCAAACTTTGCAAACGAAGCTATGCAAAAGCTTAAAAATTATGATACTGGAGATGGATCAATAATAAGATTTAGATGTGGTGTTGATTGTGGTTCAGTAGTAGCTGGAGTAATTGGCGAACACAAA
>JAPLFM010000285.1 GCA_026390675.1 Candidatus Kapaibacterium sp.
GATTTTATATAGTTGTTCTTTATCAGGTTGATAATTCCCCCCATAAACTCCTATTCCTTTATGAGAAAGCTCTAAATAAATGCCAGGATAAGCAAAATCCTTTTTACCACCTGCTGAAATAGCTGCTGACGTATGTGATTTATATGGCGATTTATCATTAGAGAATCTAACATCTCGATTAATTCGAAATATTGCTTCTTTAGCATTCATATTAACTAAAGAGTCATCTTCTTGAACTCTTAAAATTATCTCAGAAACAAACTCTATAAATGGAATTTTAACATACTTCTCGTATCTTTTTTTGTTTTCATCAAACCAAACTTTATTATTATTTTTTTCTAATTCAGAAAAAAAATCTATAAAGTCTTTTACAAAAAAGCTCATATTGATATTCCTTTTTACAAAAAAAATTATTCGTCATATTCAGTTAAACCCATCAAATATTCTTGAATTGGATTTAAAACATAATCATACCAACCAGCTTCGTGAGCATCTCTTTCAGAAATGTCTGGGAAACCATTATGAACTATTGTCAATAAAGTATTAGTACCATTAGCCTCTAAAGTGTAATTTACAACAGAATCAGTAAACTCCTCCCAATCAGAGGTTATCCATGTAAATGTTACAGCTTTATCTTGAACTATGCCTAGTACTTTCCCAGTAACCCAGCCACCGAACATAGATACTTCACCACCAGCAAAGTTTTCAAACTGAGCTTCATCTCCTGACCAAATTGAAATTAATTCATAATTTGTTAATAGTTCAAATACTAAATCAGCTTGGCATTTAATTTCTACTGCTATTTTAATTGAATGCGTCATATTTTTAATTTTTTAATAATTTAATTACAAAAATTTACAGAAATAATTCTTAACTTATTGAAGGCAAACTAACATAAAATGTAGTTCCTTTATCTACTTCACTTTCTATCCAAATTTTACCATTATGTTTTTCAATAAAGTCTTTACAAAGTAATAAACCTAAACCAGTGCTAGGTTCTTTTTCAGTTCCAGGTCGTGAAGTTCTTTCATTTATTTTAAACATTTTAGAAAGCATTTCCGAATCCATTCCAATTCCACTATCCTTAACAAAAAAACAAATGTTCTCTGTTGTGCTTTCAAATATACCAACAATTACTTTACCACCTCTTGGAGTAAATTTTATTGCATTAGAAATCAGATTTCTTAAAACTGTACTTAACATTGGTTTGTCAGCAGATAATTGCAAATCTTCTGGTATTAAGTTAACTAATTCAATATTTTTCTGTTTGGTTACTTCTGATTGAAAATCAATTACTACTTGTACTAGAATGTTCAAGGTACATATTTCTGGATTATAACTCGTTGCTCCTTTTTGCATCATTGACCACTCTAAAAGGTTACTTAAAAGATCATATAGGTTATTTGCCGATTCATTCATAAGTTTTATATACAATTCTAATTCTTCTTTAGATAATTCATATAAACCTTCTCTCATAATTTTAGTTAATCCAAGAAAGCCGCTAAATGGTGACTTTAAATCATGAGAAATAATTGAAAAGAATTTGTCTTTGTTAATATTAGTTTCTTTGAGTTTGAAATTTAGTTCATAAAGTCTCATTGCACCTTCTTCAACTTTTTGTCTTTCAATTGTATAATGATAATGTAAAAAATTTACAATTAAAAACAACATTATAGAAATATATGCTGTTGTGAATATTGTATCAGTAATATGTTCTTTTTCATTTATAAATTTAATAATTAAATCAGGTCTGTAAATTTGTATTAAAAAATCGATAGATTGAAGGATAAGAAAAAGTAAAAGAACATATTTCTTATTTTGTGAAGGAACAATTATAAGTCCTACAATTAAAGTAAATACTGCAACTAAAGTATTTGAACCAACAATGCCTCCATTAAATATCCAAACTACTGAAATCCCGATTTGAGCTAGAATAACGGTAGGTGTTATAAAAACATTAATTATTTTTTTAACTCTAATAAAATATAGAACTACTGTTAAGTAACAAAGTAGAACAAACGGAATTACTGTTGCAATAAAAGAGGTATGTACAATAATATTAACAATTATGCCAATAATTAGTGTTAAAATACCTATTATAACACTAGATAAAAACAATCTTCTTTCTAAAGACAAATCAAATTCATTTTTGAATATTGAATTCATAAAAGATTCAATTTTGTTTTTAAACATAAACAAACCTATTCATATGTTAAAGATTGCAAAAAACTTATATCAAACTTAATAAAAATAATTGAAATATTAAATCTAATTAAAATATTGTTACAAAATAACAAAGATTTTTGTAACTTTGTAAATAAAAGTATTGTAAATACATTAAGGTGCAAAATATATGGAACTTTTTCCAATAGTAGTTTTAGTTTTAGCAATATTAATTTCTGGTTTTAGAATTGCTCAAGAATACCAAAGAGCAATTGTTTTTAGACTGGGAAGGTTTAATGGAATAAAAGGACCAGGTCTTTATTGGTTGATACCTCTTATTGAAAGGCAACAGAAAGTAGATATAAGGACTAAAACAGTTGCTCTTGAACAGCAAGAAACAATTACAAAAGATAGTGTTACTATCAAAGTTAGTGCTGTACTTTGGTTTAAAATTACAAATCCAGAAGATGCAATAATAAACGTGGTTGACTATGAAAAAGCTGTTTATCAATTTTCAGTTACTGCATTAAGAAATATCATTGGACAACATTCATTAGATGAAGTACTGAGAGAAAGAGAACAAATTAATACAACACTTCAAAAAATTGTAGATTCTTCGACCAATAGTTGGGGCATAAAAATTGAAATGGTTGAGATGAAAGACGTAGAAATCCCTGAAGCAATGCAACGTGCTATGGCAAGAGAAGCCGAAGCTATTAGAGAAAAGAGAGCAAGAATTGTAAAAGCTGAAGCTGAACTTGAAGCATCAATAAAACTTACTTTAGGTGCTAAAGAGATGGAAGGGAGTCCAATAGCTCTAGAACTGAGAAGAATGCAAATGTTAGCTGAAATTGGAATAGATAATAATAC
>JAPLFM010000210.1:0-2353 GCA_026390675.1 Candidatus Kapaibacterium sp.
ACCAACTAGTTGAATGAACATCTATACCTACAAAAATATCTTTGTTTGTATAATCTATTTTTACTATTTTGCGTTCCATAGCTTGACCTATAATAGTTTGTAAAAAAAGTGATTTCTTAAAACTTTTAAACTATTTGGTCAAGCTTCTATTTTAAACATAATATCTGCATTCGCAGGTATGACAGAAAAAATTAAAAGCCAAATATACCCTGAAATAAATTCAGGGTGACAAGATAAAAAAACAAAAAAAAAGTCTGAAACTTTTTTAAGTATTCAGACTTTTCTAATTTCATATAATTTCAAATTTCGCTTATACAAATATATCTTCTTTACCACGACCGCCAATTTGAATTTCATCAGAGTCTTCAAGCATTTTGATAATATCTACAATTCTCATTTGAGCAGCTTCTACTTCTTTTAGTTTTACAGCACCCATAAAATCAAGTTCTTCTTTTACCACTGCAGCAGCACGTTCCGACATATTTTTGAATACTTTTTGTTGTATTTTTTCATCAGAAACTTTAAGAGCCATAGCAAGATCTCGTTTATCAACATCACGTAATATTCTTTGAATACCTTTATCTTCAATAAGGATAATGTCTTCAAACAAGAACATAAGTCGTTTGATATCCATAGCCATATTGTAATCCATCTCTTCTATACTTTCAAGCATGGCTTTGGCAGTTGCATTATTACTCTTATTAAGAATATTAGCCACAAGTTGAGCGCCACCTTGAGCAGCAAGATTTTGAGAAAGTGTAGCTTCAGCTATTTGATCTACCACATGTTCTACAGTAGAAACAAGTTGTGGAGATACTTTACCAATAGTTGCAATTCTCATAATAGTATCAGCACGAATATCATCTTTAAATTCTTGCAATACCTCAGCTGATTGATCTGGTGGTAAGTGCGACAATATTAAGGCAATAGTTTGAGGATGTTCTTTACTTAAGAATGAAGCTAGCTGAGCAGGATCTGCTTTTTTAAGAATACTAAAACCACGAACAGTAGTTAAAATTCTAATTTTCTCAATTATTTCTCTTGCTCTATCTTTACCATAAGTTTTTTCTAATATAAGCTGAGCATAGTCCAAACCACCTTCAACCATATAATTTGAAGCATTCATAAGTTGATAGAATTCTTCAATTACATCTTCAATTATACTAGGAGATAAATCTCTCAAGTTAGTTATTTCAACAGCTATTATCTCAACTTCTTTCATTTCGAGTTCTTTGAAAACTTTTGCAGCTACTTCAACATCCAAAGACATAAGTAATACTGCAGCTTTTTGCTTTCCTGTTAGTTGATCTGCTGTTGCTGGTTTCTTTGCCATTTTATTAGTTAGTTTAGTTCAATATCTATTGTTTGGTTAAAATAACCAGTTTTTAAATCACTTTATAGATTATAATTTTAAATTATCAAATCCCAAGCCAAGTTTATTAAAACTTAAAGTTTTTAGGGTCAAAATCTTGTTGCATAAATAATCTTAATATTTTAACAGCATCTTGAGGATTTTCATCTACAAACTTTTCTACTTTATTTTTTATTTCAAGTTTCATAAGTGATTCTTCAGTAATTTCAGATGAGTCACTTAAATCAGCTCTTGCTTGCATAGCAAGTGTATCTTTATCAAACAAACCACCACCATGCAATTCTGCCGCCTCTTCCAAATCTCTATCTTCTTTATCACCTTCTAAAAGTAAGTTTTCAGGCAAATCAGCAGGCAAAAGCAATAATTCTTCTTCATCAAATACAATTTCATCAAGATCATCTTCTTCTTCTATTTCAGTATCATCTTCTGTTACTGTTATGTTTTCAGGTAGCGAGAAAGCAATTCTGATTCTATTTTTAATATATTTAGATTGCAACAACATTATTAAAAGTAATACAGTAAAGGCAATTGCTATAAATAAGAAGATTAATTTCTGATTTTCTGGTTGCAAATGCCATGGTTTCTTTTGAAACTCTTCTAATATATCTTGTTGGCTAGGGTCATCAAAAGGCACATTAAGTACAGCAATTTGGTCATTTCTTGTAGGGTTATATCCAACTGCATTTTTAACAATTAAGGTAAACTTTTGAATCTCTTCCTCTCCACGAGGAGTATATTGCAAAGATTTAATCCCATCTTTTTCAATAATCTTAGTAGTACCATTAATTAAAACTGAAACTGTAAGTCTTTTAACATCACCAACACTATGAATAATATGTTCTTCGTTTTTTGAAATTTCATAATTTGCAATACTATTCTTTTGATCTTTATTCATATTCACAAAAGGATAGCTAAGAGAATCTGCAGTTTGATTTGTTTCGTTTATGTTTTGCTCACTTCTTACAACTTGTTTTTCAGGAT
>JAPLFM010000210.1:2373-4795 GCA_026390675.1 Candidatus Kapaibacterium sp.
ATTTACTCTTACTTCTGCATTACCAGTACCAAGTACTCCATCTAAAATACTTTGAGCTTTTTGTGCCAAATATTGTTCAGTTTTTCTTTGTTGTTCGTGCTGAGCATCAGTTAGTCCAGCAACAGAGTTTTCGTCCAGTGGTGCGTCTGATAATACTTTACCTTTTTGATCCATTACTTTTACATCACCGATTTGCATCCCTTCAATACTACTTGCTACTAGATTTTGAATTCCGTCTATGCTAATTTTACTAACGCTTTTACCTGATTTCAAATGTAAATTAACTGAAGCTGTTGGCTTTTTTTGATCTTTTGAGAATAACGCTTTTTCTGGGATTACTAAGTGAACACGTGCCTTTTTAATTTCATCCATCGAATTAATTGTTCTTGCAAGCTCACCTTCCAATGCTCTTCTAAAATTAAGCTTTTGAACAAACTCAGACATACCTAAATTAGTTTTATCAAATAGTTCGTATCCAACATCACTTGATTCAGGCAAACCTTGGTTAACCATATCTAGTCTAGTATCAAAAACAACTCCTTTATCAACTAAAATCGTTTGCCCATTATCTTTCAATTCATAATCAATTTTCTTTTCTTTTAACTTTTCAACTATTTTGGCTGCATCAGTTGCTTCTAAGTTGCTAAAAAGTACTTCTTTCTTTTTTTCACCTTGAATCAAAAATACTGAGATTATTCCAATTACTACTATACCAAGTACAGTAGATACAGCAATTTTCTGAGCTCTTGTTAAGCGGTTTGTAAAGTTCTTTATCTGTTCTACTAAAGCATATTCAGCCACAGTATTATTCCATTAATTGTTTTTAAAGAAGTAAAATTTTCTAAACTTGAATTCGCATTGTTTCTTTATATAAGTCCAAACCTTTGTTTCTTAATTCTAATAGAAGTTCAAAACTTGTTTTGGCTTTTTGAGAAGAAATCATTACATCGTGTATGTCAACAGGTTCCCCTTTTAACATCCTTGCAGTTGAATCACTTGATTCGACTTGAAGTGAATTTACGTCTGTTACAAACTCTTTAAGTGTATCTACAAATGAGCCAGATTTTTGATTAGCAATACTGTTATTGCCTTGTTCTCTCTGTTGTACTATAGGTAGGAAGCTTCTGCCACCCATTAATTCATTTACTAACATAATTCGATTCCTTCGAAATTTCTTTCATCTTGAAAATATATAGTTAATTTGAAATAAAAAATTACGCTTTGCCATCAACAATAAGACCTTTCGCAAGTGAGAATGAGTTAATCTTACCATTGCGATTAAATACTATGTGCTTATCAATTTGGTCAGAGTTTTCTGGAAATAGAGTTTTGAAAAAATCTCTTTCTTGAGAATTTATCAAAGGGCTACTATTGGCAGTATTCAGCTTGATAGTATTATTACTATTAACTTTAGTTCCAACACTACTTTTTGCAGTAGATGACTCACTCTTACTTTTACTTTTTTCTAAATATCTATTTGAAACTTGACTATTGTAACTATTTATCTGCATAAGCACTCCGTACTTTTCTTTTATATTTCTAATGAATTACGAGCTATGTTTTTAGCTGACTCAACAACACCAGTATTTGCTTCAAAAGCTCTTTGAGCACTTATCATCTCAACCATTTCAGTAACAACATTTATGTTTGGCATATTTACATAGCCATTCGCATCTGCATCAGGATGATAAGGATCATATACTATTCTTGGCAATGAGTTATCAGTTGCCGTTATTGCATTTAGAACTCTATAATCTGGGGGCCAATTTGCACTATTAGCAGTAGGTGCATGATCCTTTGAAGTTTGATCCATTTTGATATAAGTATGTAAAGTATCATCAAATGGACTATCTGGAATTGCTCTAACTACTACTACTTCTCTTTTATATGGTTGCCCATCTATACTTTTTGTTGTATTTACATTCGCAATATTTTTAGCAGTAGCAGAAAGTCTGAGCCTTTGCACAGTCATTCCTTGACCACTTATATCGAAAGATGAAAATATATTTTCTGCCATCCTTAGCCCTACTAAATTATTTGAAAATCTTTTTCAAATCGTGAGTACAAATACTGAAATTTTTAAATTTCATCGCATATTAAATACTTTTTATTGCTTTACCAATATCTGCAAAGTATTCCTTAGCCATTTTCGAACCAAAACTAAATCTAATTTGATTTTGTGCCATTTCTGACATTTCTTTATCAATATTTACGTGAGTTTCTCCACTCATCATTATTTCAGTTTGAGGAATATATCTTCCCTCTTTTTCAGGTATAATGTCTTTTTCATCCATTGGTCCAATAGGCATTGAATTAACTCCTTCTGCTTTTGAACCTTTCAAAGAAACATCTTTTGGATGAAATAATTCTTCAAACTTTACTCTGCTTGGTTGAAAGTAAGGAGAAGTAGCATTTGCCATAT
>JAPLFM010000210.1:4852-17382 GCA_026390675.1 Candidatus Kapaibacterium sp.
AAGCATAAGCACCAAGAGCTTTACTTATAAGTGGAATTCTGTCTTTATGAAATTGATCTATTACCATTTGATTTTTACCAAGATTATTGAGCAATACCACGAATAGAACTTCCTAAGCCACCAAAAAATCTTTTAGTCATAGATGATGCGAATCTAAATCTTATTTGATTCTGAGCCATCTCTGACATCTCTTTGTCAATATTAACATGCGATTCACCAGACATAAATATTTCTGGGTTAGGAATATCTTTGTTCATCTTATCACCAACCATATCCTCTGAACTAGTTCTACCCAATGGAATACTTACACCACCACCAGATTCAGCACCTTTAATTACTACTTCTTGTTGATGGAAATATTCTTCAAACTTAACTCTTTCTGGTCTATAGAAAGGTGATGTTTCGTTTGCAATATTCTTTGATGTTGTTTGCTGGCGTAGTGAATAAGCATCCATAGCTCTATTCATTAAAGGCAGTTTACTTGAGAAAAGATGTTTACGAAATACCATAATATTAACTTATTTATTGCACTTTTTTTCAAATATTGCAAAAACAGTGCCATTTATAATTATTGTTAATAAATTGGATTGAGAATTTGAATAGCTATCTATTGTTTGGTTTACAAATTTAAATTTTTAAAAATCAATAAAACTGATAAAAGTACATTTTGAATTTGTGAACAATATTTGACAATTGAACAATATTATGCAGTACAAATTGGTTAAAAGGTAGAAAAGTAATCTTATTCAGATTTTTTTAAAAACTTAAAGTAATTGTTTCCAACGTTTCCAAAATAAATCCCATCAGTTAAAGATTCTAACCAAAATGTATAATTCAACTGATTCATATTTAATTTTGAGGAAAAAACTTCAACACCAACTAGGTCGTATATTTTCAATCTTGTAAATTCTTGAGGGTATTCATTTAAACTAATTTTGATTTTTGAACTAACTATATCATCTGATTTAAAAGAACTTACCAATTCAACATTCTCATTACTATTTTTAGGATATTCAATAGCTAAGATACTATATGAGTGAGGGGGTAAGCTATAAATGCCTTTTATAATTGTTTTTAACTCTTTAGGTACAACTTTTAGTGGTTCATTTTCAGTATTGCAATCAGTATATTTATTACTGTTTAAATAATATACTTTCGCTCTTCCATAAAATGGTACATTATCTATAATTATTGAGGTTTCAACATTTTCATTTGGGTGTCTATTTATAACCGAAATATATATTGAATCTTTTGATTTTGTAGTTGTTACATCCAATCTTTTTGCAGTATTTACCCATGGTAAACCATCTATTCCAGTCAAGCTAAAATTTTGACAATCAACAATATTACTAATTAAATTTTCTCCATGGTGGTTGCTAAGCATTGATATACCCCAAAACGGTGCATTCCCATAAATTTTTCTAATATTATCTTTACTAAAACCTCTTTTTATCATACCAATACCATTGGTTCTATTTGCAAATGGGATTTCATTTGTATGCTTAATAAAAACATTAAGAGTTCCAACATTCCATAATGCCGATTCTAAACTTGAATTTCTGGAATTAGTATCAATTAGCCAATCGTTTGAATTCCCATAACTTGACCACCATTCTGTAATTGCCTGTTTTATTTTGGGATTGTAGCCATTATCCTTTAGCCAAATTGAATAATTTGAGATAGTATTACCAATCCCTTCAGAACTTCCTACAGTCGATAAAAATATCTGCTCACTTGTGGCTATTGCTCTATCTTCAATAAACACCATTGGATGAAAGCTTAAACAATCTATCTTTTTATTGATATAGTTTAATACATTTGATATAGATAACCCATCCCAATGATTTAAATTAACAATTAATTGTACACTCTTATTTCTTTCTTTAATATAATCATAAATTTTAATATATTTATCTAAATATATATTTACATTTGACCAATTTTCATTTCCAATTTCTACATAGTTCAAATTAAATGGTTTTGGATGTCCTAATGAACTTCTAATTTGGCCGTTTGGTGTTAATGAATCACCAATACAATATTCAATCCAATCCCAAGCAGATTTTGCTGTACCATATTGAGAATTTACAGTAATTTGAGGTTCAATATTCAAATTTTCACAGAATAAGAGATATTCATGTAATCCAAAATCTAACCTTTGATTTATATTACCTACTGATAAATTAGGAGATTTTCTTTGATCTATATCATTTATGAAATATTCGTAAATTGAACTTTGACTATCAGCAAACCAGCCTCCAGGGTATCTTAAAATACCTGGTTTCCATATTTTGAACAAATCATAGTATTCTTTTCTTACACCGAATTCATTATCAGATTGCATCAAAGATAATTCATCTATATCAATATCAGAAATTGTATCAATTGAAATTAAAATCCCAACCCAATTAGGCATATCTTTAATTTTGGGCAATACAATTTTGTATTTCTTCCAATCTAAACTATCAATATTTATTTGGGTTTGAAAATATGTTTTTTTTGTTATTGTATCAATGTAAGAAATAATTAAGTTTGTTTTTTGGGGTGACTTTGCATATAAATAAAAATCATATTTGACAGTATCGTTGATGTAAACCGTTTGATAAATTCCAATTTGTGAATTATTGTTAGAGACAGTTAATCTTTGGAAATATTGACCATTTAAATTATAGCCACCTTTTAATAGTTCTGATTTTGTATCTTTACCGATTACATAAATTTTCCATTCTTCTGATGAAGAGAAATCCTTTGCATTAAGATCTAGCCCTCTATCTTTTAATTCCTGAGCCCACATACCATTTGTACCATTAATATAATCTAATAGAAATTCTACAAACCCACCAAATAATTTCTGACTAATGGGGGGGGTATTAGCTACCTCATTTGTATTTATCTTTATGGTTGCTTCTTCGGAAAAAGATTGTGGAATCTCACAGAACAGGATCAAAAAAACTAGAATTATAAATTTTTTCATTTTATTACTCAAATATCTTCAGGTTTTGTTTCTAGAATAAGTTTAGCTTCATCTGCTTGTTCTTTTGGTACATAAATATCTACTTGTGAGTTGGCAAAAACATCAAATTTATTCCATGAATCTTTTTTGGAAATTGATTGAACTTCAATTTCACTGCTTTGCAAAAGACCAACTATAAAATCTGCTTCAATTTCATTGCCTGTCGAATAAATTTTTACCCAGCCTTCCATATACTATTTCCCTGTTATTATTATTTCTGTTCTTCGATTAAGTCTTCTTCCAAAATCTGTCATATTAGATGCGATAGGCCGTTTACTACCATATCCTTTAGTTTTTACTCTTATACCGCCTAATCCTTTTCTTATAAGGTAATTCTTAACTGCTTCTGCTCTACTCAAAGATAGTCTAAGGTTTGAAGCATCTGAACCAACTATATCAGTATGACCTTCGATAGTAATTTGAACATTCTTTTTGTTTTTCATAAACTCTGTCAAAACATCAAGCTCTCTAACTTTATCAGGCAGTTCTGCTCTACCAGTAGTATAAAGTAAATTTTCAATAATTAACTTTCTACCTAATTCAACTACTGCTATGGTTTTCTTAGTCAATTCTTGCTTCTTTTCATTAATAATTGCTATATCGATTGAGTCTGGAATTGCTGGTTTTTCTGTTTTGTATTTTAAAGCAAACAAATTAGTTAATTGGCTTGAGAAATTATCTAAAATTGCTGAAAAAGGATAATCAATATCATAAGAATTTCCTCTAGTATTTTGAGATATTTGGTTATAATTAGTAATACGAGGAGGAACAATTGCAAAAAGTCTTACATCATTTTGGTTCAAATGTGCTATTATACTTTCAGTAGTAAAGTTTGTAATTCCTTTGCCGTGTTCACCTTTTTGATGAAATGGTGCATCCGTAACAATTAATGCAACTCGATTTGCTGATGGTCGCCATTGCATTGTAGCTGTACTAGCTAGAGCTTCAAGAGCATTTTCTTTTATATCGTCGCCACCTTCTGCTCTAACTTTACTAATCCATTTTAAGAATTCATTAACATCTGTTGTAGGTTGATAAACTTTTTCTACTTCATCAGAAAAAAGTACTAAACCAATTCTATAATCTATACCTTTTGATTTCAAATAAGTACACATACCAGATATCTTTTGTTTAATAGCATCCATATATGATTGCATTGTTGCAGTTTTATCAATCACAAATACAAAATCAATTGGTATTCTTTCATTAACAGATATTTTCTCAACTGCTATGACTTTTTTTTCAATACCATTTTCAACTACAGTCAAATTATTAGCATAAAGCGTATCAAGAGGTTCTCCATAAACATTGAAAGCCTCAACGATAATTTTAACTGTTGGATAGTTAGATATATCAATGTTTTGTATTGTTAATTTTACTGATTTCTGAGTATATTCAACTTTTGAACTTTTCATCATTGCTGCTTTTGCTCTTGCAATGGAATCTGATTTAATATCAACTTGTGATAATAAATCTGAAATACTAAGTGAAAACATCAATAACATTAAAGCTATAATTTTAAATTTCATTTGAATATACTTGCTATAAATAAATAATCAAAAAAAAACCCTCTAACAATATTTTGTCAGAGGGTTTAAATAAACAAATTGTCTTATATTGTAATTCTTAAAACTGGAGAAATTATAAAAAAGTTACCAATTTCATAAGGTCTTATACCACGTAATTGAGTTGAGTACTTTGCTTCTAAGAAAAGCCATTTACCAAATAAAGGAATATAAGTCTTAGCTAATAACGTTTGATTAGAATATTGCAAACCAATACTAAATGGGTATGTAGCTTGACTTCTATACTCTACTTTAGCATAAACCCAGTCTCCGAATTCATTGTTTTTATAAGTATTTAATCCAGCTACACCTTGATTTGTCAAAAAATACTTGTATCCTGTATTTTTATCATTATAAACGTTTGGAGTACCATAGTACAAGTATTCTCTTACGTCAGAATACGAAACACCTAAATCAAATCTGAAGTAATTCTCTGGATTTTCTTTTTCATCAATCCACAAGTGATAAAACAAAGTAGCTTGACCAGTTGAACGCATTACAGGAGCTGTTCCAAAAAAAGCACCATTTTTTACTGTATCATTTGCTTGATCTAGTCTATCACGACCATCAGGATCAATTCTATTAAATGGATGAAGTCCATAAGTACTTACTTTAACAGATTCATTTTTTATATCTGTAATAGGAACTTCAACATTCACATGTAAACCAAACCTTGGTTCGCTAGGCAAATGGAAATCAAAACCAGAAACTAATTTTCCATTTGGACCGCCATTCAAAGTACGATTAGGAATCCAATTAAATAAAGAATTTGATTCTATCCCACTTGTAATTCTATAAGCCACACCCAAATTAAAGTTTATTAAATTAGCAATAAGTGTGTTTGAAGTAGGATCATTATTTACATATAATGGTCTTGTAATAGATAATTTTGATTCACCTGATGTCCAAAACGGATAGCCAACTTCATCACTACCAACTTTGTTTTTAATCCAAAAACCAGTTTCACCTAATTTTATTGATTGTTCAAAAAGAGAAATAGATATTGATTGATCAACATCTGTTGGTTCAAAATAACTTAGTATTGCTTTAGCTTGAGTAGAAGAAACTGGAATATCTGGTTCTATATCAGCGAAACAATAATTTCTTTCACCTTTTTTTGTTAAATCATAAGTTGCTCTATCATCAATAAATTCTCTTTTCCCAGCAAGTACTTCTGAAATTCTTTTCATTTCACTTTCCATTTGCTTTGAATTCATTGATTGAGTTCCACAACTAACTAAAAGTATATCGTAAAATTTACTTTTTAAAGAGCGAGGAGCAGCAACTACTTCGATCATTTGCATATTCAAATCTTTTTTTGGAAAACCAAGCAAATCAAATACTTTATAAACTTGGAATTGCAAATCAGGTTCACAAACTCTCCAACGAGGAAAGTATTTCAAAATCTCTGGGTCAATTTTGCTTAAAGTATCAGCATAGTTTGCTGGTTGAGCAAACAAAGATGTCAATGCTGATAAAGCAATAAATGCTAATAAAATTAAATTTTTTATATTTTTCATATCTTCTAAATCAATGGTTACTTAAAATAATTAGAATAGATAAATCAATCTTGCCATTGGAACAAAAATATTGCTATTTTCCCAAGCTCTTGGTGTACTTTTAAATGCTGTAAAATAACCTGTTCCTTCAAATTTTAAAGAAAGTGTATTTTCTAAAATTGTGAACTGTAGCCAAATATTTGTTGTTAAAGATTCATCAAAATATTGAATGCTACCACCAAAAGGTGTTGCCATATTTCTAGCCATAAATTCTAATTTACCAGATATTCCACCAACTGTTTCAGTTGTTCTTTTTGTAAAATTATAAACGGCTATAGTGTCAGCAACTTTCTGGCTGTACTCTTTTCCGATACTTGTTCCCCAACCTTCAATACTATACAAAGTTGCACCAAAACCAAATCTCATTAAGTAATCTTCATCAATAGCAATTCCAAAGGTATAATGAAATTGTCCATTAGCACGAACCATAAAATAACTTTTAGCAGTCAAATTTGAAATTTGAGCGGGAGTAATTGTTTCTAAATTTGGATTTGTAAAATAATTTGGTTCAACTGCATTACCAAATACCGCAGCACCACTTATTTGGAATATACCTGACTTAGGAAGAAGTGGCATAGGTAAATCAATTTTACCAGCTATCCCAACTCCACCATGAACCATTTTCCTTTCCTGTCCAAATAAATCATTTTTATTTTCAAAGAAATTACCAAAAGGTAGGATTACACCCATTTTAACATTATTCCACAAAGCAGAAAGTGTTAATCTTTCACTCCACATCGAAGGGTAAGTAATTTCATCAATACCATACTTCAAATCTAATCCAAATTCTGGTAAATACAAATTTGTTGAGTTAAATTTTAATAATTTAGCATTGTCATTTTTAGCTTTATTACTTGCTTTTTCATCATATATCTTTACAGTGTCTTCTTTATTTGCTTTGTTTACAAATATCGAATCTCTAAAAACTAAAGTATCTTTTAATTTTAGTCCGGGAACTTTCTTATAAGTTATCCATCTAACTTGATCCAAGCTTACTAATATTTCATTTGTTTTATCAGAAAAATCGTCAGGTTGTCCGTCAGAAATTCTTTTGAACAATTGAATTTCTTTAGGAGTAACTCTAGTTGATTTAACTAAAGAATTCGAATTACCTACACTTTTACCTGTATAAGATACATCTGTTCCTATTTCTTTTGCTTCTAAAGTATAATTAGAAACGTTACCTTGTTTGAAATAATCAACCAAATTATTATACAAAGACAAACCATTTGCAAAAGTTGATTTTGTTAATTCATCAACCTTTTTAAGTCTTATAATAGAAGCATCACCTGTTTTTTCTGGATAACCAGTATTTGGAGTTCCTAAAACTTCCAATGAAGCTTTTGGATAAATATTATCTAATGATACATCTTCTAATATTTTTGATAATTTCAAATTACCAATATTATCTGCACCTTCTTCTTGCAATTGAGTTGGAGTATAACTTTTATAAACTAAAGCTACAATATCTTCTGGTCTTTTTCCCATTGCAATTGGTCTTGAAGTAACTAAAAAGAAAATAAAATCTTTTGACTCTTCATTTGATGAAGATAGTGATTCTAAATATTCTTTTATAATATCTTCAGCTGGAATATTAGCAAAGTTTGCATTTGATAATTTTTCAATTACATTCTTTACTTCTATATTTCCGCCTTCTTGATCATAAAGGCTTTTAATTTTATTTAAAACTAAGGTATCCATCTTAGATTTATCAAAACCAGATTTACCTTTTGCATCTTTACCACCTGTTTTCTCAACTTGGTCGAAAATAGCTTTAAGTTCAGATTCTTTATCGACCTTGTAAATATTTACATTAGAAAATCGCCAATTCTTAAATTTCTTTAAAATTTCAGCAACATCATCTTGTGATTTGGCCGTAAATGTACCTGATACAAATACTACTAAACAAGCTAATATTAAAAACTGTATGGATTTTACTTTTGACATCATTTAAACCCGTATCTATAATTATTAATTACTCTATTTTTCTATATAATCTAATGCTATACTGTTTACGTGCTTTAGAACTTTCTGCCCCTGTTTTTGGATTAACAGCAATAAGTACTAAATCAAACTGAATATTACCACTAACAACATTATCATCATTTGGAGTTCCACGTGTCTGGAAATCAATTACTAATTTATTACCACTAAGTCTTGCTTTAGGAGTAACAGAAGTTACTTTAGTAACCTTAACATTTTCTATTAAAGATTTAATCTCTGGTTGAACATCACTACAACCTGAATTTGGAATACTTACTTCTAATCCTGTAACTGAGACAGTAAAATTCTCATCAGAACCACCAATATTTTGCTTCTCATTTTTAGTAATCAAACCTGGTTTTGGCTGAGAAATATTGAAATCCTTAGGAGGCAAAATTGTATATTTTTCTTTATCTACTGGATCTATCCAAAACGAATTAAGTTTAAATGACTTAACACTACAATCAAATTGAATTGGTGAATCTTTTGGTTCACTCAAACCTTTCAAATCTCTGATTCCAGTTTGATTGTTTTCAGGCATATAAGTAGTTACAAACTGATCAGCAGGAATTTTATTTCCTGATGGAGGAGTAAAGTTAAACTTTAAAAATTCGCCATAATCAAAAATCAATCTCAAGTTAGTTATATTATCCTGCACAATAGATTTGAATAGAGTCAAATTCGCTGTTTTAGTATTTGAATTTGCTCCACCAGCACTGTGTGTAATTTCAACCAAACATTCTCTATATTCAGATCTACCAAGAGAAGTATTACCAGCTGTTAAAGTTCCTTCTGCTTTAGCAACAAACTCACGAGTTTCAAGATTACCTTTTCCAGCAGAAGATCCAACTGCTGTAAAACTCAATGAAACTAATTTATTACCTTTACCACCACCCGGTTCTTTTTCATAAATTGCACCAGACAAAGTATTTTTATCAGTATAGTTTAAAGCAGAAAAGAAAAATTTTGGAGCTGCAATATCTAATCTATATATATCTTCAGCTATTTTTAAATCTGGTTTTGCAGTTTTAACTTCAGGTTTCAAAACTCTAATATTAAATTGAATTGAACCTTGATTTTGATCAAATGTAACTGATTGACCAGGCGATAATAGTTTAATTATATAACCATATAATTTTATTCTACTTTTAACTTCTAAAGCTTTAGGATCTTTGTTTGCTTTTTCAACAGCAGCAGCTATCTTTGCATTAAAGTCTTTAAGGTTTTTTAAATCTTCTTCTTTTGGTATTCCAAATGGCTCAAGTTCATTTTGAACTTCTTTCACTACTTTCTTAAGTTCACCAGCTTTTAATTGAACTGTACCAATATTAATAGCTGTTTCATCTTCAACATCATCAATTTTTTTATTTTCATTTCCTTCTTTTTTCACACCCATAATTTTATTTGTGCGTGAAGCAAATCTAAGTTTGTACCATCCACCTTGATTAGGTGGTTGAAAATTTACTACAAACGAACGTTTGTCTAAACCATTTTTTATACTGCCAGGCACTTTCATACTTTCTTCTTTAGAATAATAGAAAACACTATCTTCACTCACACCACTTGGAGTTGTAGGTGTTCCTTCTAAAGTTGGTTTATTATAAAGTGGATGCAAAGGATTGCCAGACAAATTATTCATATCAATAGTTGCAAATGTTGCAGGCTTATCAATTGCTAACTTTCTTATACTCATCAATTTCCAATTCTGTCCATCAGCAGATTGGACATCTTGACCAGCATTAAGCTTTGAGTATTTATCCTTAAAATCTTCATCTGAAGGAAATAAAGGACAATTATTAGGTTCTGGGTTTGAATTGTAATAAACTTGGTATTCTAAATCAGAAACATTTGAAAGTTCAATTAATTTATGAACTCTTTCTTCATATTCTTTATTGTTTTCACCTTCTCGTTTTTTAAGCTCAGATGCAATATTTGTTACACCAACATCAATAACATACTTTCTGTTTGGTTTGATTTCAATACCAATTGCATCTTTAATTGCTTTATCATCCATACCTTCAGGTTTTAGAGTAATCTCATCTTGTGGTCTTGTGTTTACACCTTCCGAACCAGCACCTGATTGCAATTGAGAAAGAATACTTTCTACAATCTTCATTGCTTCTTTTTGTTTTTGGTGAAGATGCTCTTCGGCTTCATCACGCTCTACAATAATAATAAGTAACTCCAATACTACGGCAAGATATAATACGAAATATACTTTACCTGCTCCGCCTTTAGACATACTTTAATTCCTTTGCCTTATAACAATTTTAGGTTATTGAAATACTTTAACTTCTCTAAAAAGATTAAATATTGAGTTTTATCTAACTTTCAAGATTACAATTTATAGGAAAAGTGGCAAAGTAACAAACATTTTTTTTAAAATGTGTAACTTTTTCTTACTTTTTGTGTTATTATAGGCTTGATTTATTCATTTTCTTGTTTTTTAAAGTATTTTTCAATTTGGCACGTAGCTTGCTCATAGTTTTAATATAATTATTTTTACTGTGATCAAAATGAAAAAAACAACTTTTTTACTAGTTTTTAGCTTATTAAGTCTAAATTTTGCTTTATCTCAAAGTATTAAATTTGTAAGAACTGATGTTGATAGTGTTAGCTCTAAGATTATTACAGCTACTTTCGTCTTTGGAGTGGATGTTGTAATTGACTCACTTCAAAACTGCACCAACGTTTCTTTTCAGTTGAAATATGACAATTCTCAATACATAAAATTCTCTGGATATAGGATTGGTGACTTTAAAAAAGTATCTTCTTCCAATGTTTATCTCAACCCTCCAACAGGTGATACACCTACAAATGAGCAAGTTATAAACATATCAGTATTTTCTGGATTAGCTCCAGGCGAAAATGAATTTGATAGCCCAAATGTTTTACATTTAGAATTTGTTGTTTTGCAATCTGCTCCAATAGATCAAAATGTTACTTTTTCATTTCCTAAAGCAGAAGCAACAGCTTTTGTTGATTCAGTTGCTAGGAACATAAAACTTAAAGCAAAAAACATAGTGTACAAAATTCATAGTTTTGTTGATGTTTGGCCTGGTGATGCAAATAATGATGGTCTTGTAAATACTGATGATTACAGTTCTGTAGGCTTATATATGAGACAAGGGGCAGATAATAGAAACACTCGTACTTTCAAACGTCCAAATGCTAGTACTATGTGGACTTCTCAAAGATGCATTCTTTGGGATGATGCTCCTGCAACTTATGCAGATGCTGATGGTGATGGAGCTGTTACAGTTGTTGATGGTTTAATCGTAAAACTAAATGATGGATTGACTAAATCAGTTGCAAATACAAAAAACAACTCTGTTCAAAGTAGTCAAAAAGATTATTACAACTATATTCCAGAAATCAGTAGCACAAATATTAGAATTCCAATCAATACAAATTTGACTAATGATATAGTTGCTATAACTGGTATATTAAACCTCGACAACTTGCTTAAAGATTATGAATTCAAAGGTATTGAAAAAGGAGAATCATTAAAGAACATTCCTTCTTCTATTCTAATAAGTTATAAAACAAATGATACTAAATGTGAGTTTTTTGTTACTCCCAATTCTAATTTAGATAGAATTAAATCTGGAACAATTGCAAATTTAATTTTATCTCCAAAGGCTAATAATACAGAGAAACCAGTGCTTGAGTTATCTAATTTGCAAGCAATGAAAACTAATGGCAGTTTGACTTATTTAAATCTTACTAATATTGAAGATGAAACAAACAATAATTATTCGATCAAATATGATAATGATCAAATCAAAATAAGTAATTTAGGTAGTGGTATCAATAGTATAAAGATATTTAGCTATCAGGGTTCTATGATTAGTCAGCTCAACGATATAAATTCAAATATTGCTACATTTGATTGTAATTCTTATATATCAGGCATTTATTTTGCTATAATCAATAGTAGAAATGAAAATAAAATTTTACCAATTTTAATCAAAAAATAAAAATGCTAAGTTCGTCCTTAGCATTCCATTAATGGAGAATATTAGACATCCCCCGAATAATATTCTCCATTTTTATTTTTCATCTAGCTATTTCTTTAACTTCTCTTTAAACTTCTTTCTGAATTTATCTAATTTTGGATTTATTACAAAAGAGCAATATGGTTGATTACTATTTTGAGCATAATAATTTTGATGGTAATTCTCAGCTTTATAGAAAGTAGTTGTTCTAGTTACTTCAGTAACTATTTTGTTATTAAAAACACCTGCATTATTAAGTTCAGTAATAAAATCTTCTGATTCTTTCTTTTGCAAATCACTATTATAAAAAATTACCGAACGGTATTGAGTACCTCTATCATTGCCCTGCATATTTAAAGTAGTTGGGTCGTGAGCTGAAAAAAATGCATCTAAAAGCTCTTTAAACTGCAAC
>JAPLFM010000210.1:17474-18472 GCA_026390675.1 Candidatus Kapaibacterium sp.
TATATAATTTGACATACTTCTGCATGTCCACTACTTCCTGAACAAACTTCTTCATAGGTTGGATTAGCATTTTTCCCACCTTCATAACCAGATGTTACTTTAAGTAAACCTTCTAATTCCAAAAACACAGCTTCTACACACCAAAAACATCCACCACCGAAAGTAATAGTATCTAATTTTAAGTTCGAGTCCAATTTTATCTCCTTTTCAATTACGTTTTTTTTATCATTGCTACTACAATCAAGTAAAAACAATCCAAACATAACAATAATATATACAAATTTGTTTTTTTTCATATTCTGCCTAAAGTTTTTTCATTATACGATTATAAATCAAAATCCTTGCATCCACTTCCCAAAACTCAGCGGTGTGGTGGTTGCCACTTGCGTCTATTTCTAGAGATTTTTCTTGTGCGTTATAGCCGTAGCGGTAGCTTGTGCCTTGCCAAGACTTATCTGATATACTCATACCACCAGCATAGTAGTCCATTACACTTTTCTCATCTACATAGAAAGGTGCTATACCACGAGTTCCAGTAGGTATTTTCATATCTCCAATAGCAACTCTAACGTTTCTTAAGTGGTTTTTTAATTCGTATTGTTTTTGTAAAGTAAATACGGTATCAATTTTGCCATTATAATAATTTATTTCGTTTTTCGTATATTTGTAAAATAAATTAATAAAAAGCATATAATTATGAAAGAAGAATCTTTAAATTTTGAAAAAGTATGGTTAATGTTTCAAAAAACAGATGAAAGATTAAACAAATTAGCTTTAGAAAGTGAAAAAACAGAAAAACAATTAAGAGAATCAAAAGCTGAAACTGATAGATACATTAAAGAATTAAGTATTCAAATTGGTGGTGTACATAGAAGTTTTGGCAAATTTACAGAAGAAATATTTATGAGTTCTCTAGAGATAATGATGAAATCAAACTTTGGAATTCAATCATTTGATCCAAATCCATCTCGTAAATTAGATTCAGACAGTATTGAAAT
>JAPLFM010000276.1 GCA_026390675.1 Candidatus Kapaibacterium sp.
AAGAAAAAAAAAGTATGACTAAAAAATGAAAAAACGCAAATTCACTGCAAAAATTGAAATGATTTTAATTACTGAATTTGGAAAATAAAATGAAATGTAAAAAATATCGGCTAAATTTGACAAAAAACGCACTTTGGAAAACTTTTTTGGAAAATTTTTCCAAATTGCGACTTTGGTTTTGGTTCATTCTCCCCTTGGGGAGAAAAAAAGTGGGGTTCTTAATTGGATGTTGTTTGAAATTAAAAATATACCCTGAAACGAGTTCAGGGTGACAAGAATAAAGACTGAAAAATGACAGAAAAAAACATAAAAAACGCTAAATCACTGCAAAAATTGAAATGAAAGAATCTAAGTAATACATTGAAATATAAAGAAGTTAGGTAGAGTTTAAGCAAATTGATTTTACATACTATTACAGAACAAAATTTTCATTTGCAATTTTATCAATTTCATTAAATGAATTTTCTAAAATGTCATTTATAATTATACTGTCGAATTGCTTGCTCATTTTCATTTCTAAGTCAGCTCTTTCAAGTCTTTTGTCAATCTGTTCTTGAGTTTCAGTACCTCTGTTTTTAAGCCTTTGTTCTAAAATTTCCTTAGAAGGTGGAGCTATAAAAACAAGTAAGGCATCATCTGGATAAGCCATTTTAAGTGATAGTGCACCTTTTACATCAACATCAAATAAAACACATTTACCTTCATTAATTATATTGTTGATTTCACTTTTTAAGGTTCCATACATATTTCCAAAGAATTCTTCATATTCAGCAAATTCATTTTTATTTATTTTGTTTTCAAATTCAGCTTTAGATACAAAGTAATAGTCAAGTCCTTCACTTTCTTTTGGTCTTTGGATGCGTGTAGTACAGGATACTGAAAATTTTAAGTGAGGATAGTTTTTAAGTAAGTACTTAGCTATTGTAGATTTACCCCCCCCACTAGGAGATGATAAAACTATTAAATTCTTATTATACATTTGAAATTCAAATTAATTTTAGAATTACAAAGATAAAGAATTATTCAAAAATTCTAACTATTTGAGTTCATTGTGTTGAAAGGTTTTAATAGTTAAATTGAATTTATAAAATAAAATATCATAATTTGCAAAAATTATTGTGATAAAAATCACTTTGAAGTGTCTATATAAATATATCTTGTCCAATTTAAAAAAAACTATGAAAATCATTCTATTTCTATTGTTACTTAATCTAAATCTTTTTTCCCAACTAGACAAAAACTACTCAATTGCTAAAAAGAATCTAGAACTAAAAAACTATGAAGGTGCTTTAGCAAACTTTCACAAAGTAATAAATAAAAAAGCCAATTATAAAGATGCATTAAATTTGAGAGGACTAACTTATTTGTATTTGCAAGAGTTTGATAGCTCGCTTGCCGATTTCAATAAATATATTGAGTTTAATCCAAAATCTTCAGATGGCTATAATAATAAAGGTTTGGCTTTAGGATACTTAAACTTAGCAGATAGTGCTAGATCTAGTTTTGATAAAGCAGTTTTACTAGATTCGAAATTCCCACAACCTTTAGTTAATATTGCATTTATTTATTTAAATGTTTATGATAATGATTCAGCTCTAATCTTTTTTGATAAAGCATTAGCAATAGACAAAAATTTACCAGAAGTTTATTTTCAAAAAGGTAAACTTTTACATTCAAAAAAAATGTATAAAGAATCTATTGAAAATTTTAATTCAGCAGCTTCTAAAGGATATCAAAAAGATGAATGTTTTTTAAATATTGGTAATATTTATTATAAAGAGAAAAAATTTGATTTAGCGATTGCAGAATACTCAAAAGCGATAAAGGTAAATGATAGTAAAACAGAAGCAATTAATAATAGAGCATTATCTTATGATTCAATTGGGAATAAAAAGTTAGCTGAAATAGATAGAAAGAGGCTAAAAGAAATAAATGCACCTTATATTGTTGATTTCTCAAATGTCAAATACGACAATTATACCAATGCAGACAATTCGATATCTGTAGATTTACCAAAAGGCTGGGTTAAAGAAGAATTTAAAGATTCAAATACGACAACACTTACAATTTTGCCAAATGATAAAAACGATTCAACCAAATATTTTGCAAAAGTTATTATGTCGATTGAGCGAAATATGAAAAAGAGGTTTAATGTTTTTACTTCACCTGAAATGATAGATTTTTGGAAAGGAAGTAGTAATGAAAATTCTAAAACCTATAAGACTTATGATGTATTTTATGAAAAAAATAAAACACATAAAGATATCATTTGTTTAGAATTTTTAACAAGATTTCAGATTAACCCAAGTCAACCATTAATCAAACAATATGAATTTACATTATATAAAGAAGATGTTATGTTTTACGCTTTTTTCCAATGTTTTGAATATCAATATCAATTTTTTAAGAATGTTTTCGAAAAATCAATTTCCACAATTGACGTAAAAATGTAAGTTTTTCTTCAATATTGAAAAAGATATTTTGATAGAATAAAAAATAGAATTAATTTGGAAGTTATAACTATGCATATTACAAAATAGAGTTATTAAATGAATTTAAATTCCTATACAGAAATAGTAAAATTAAATAAAGTACGTCAAGAAAAAATATATAGTGCTTTACTAGATAAAAACACAAGTATCCATTCTGATGATCCATTAGATAATGAAATGATACTTAATATGGGACCTCAACACCCAGCAACTCACGGTGTGTTGAGAGTATTATTAAGATTAGATGGTGAAACAATAATAAAATGTGTGCCTGAACTTGGATATTTACATAGAGGCTATGAAAAATTAGCTGAGAATGTAACCTTTCATGAATTTATACCTCACACAGATAGATTGGACTACTTAGCTCCATTAAGTAATAATGTTGCAATTGCAATGGCATTTGAGAATGTATTGGGAGTTGAAATCCCAGAAAGAGCAACGTGGGTTAGGATGTTAGTATCAGAACTTGCTAGAATTTCTTCTCATTTGATGGCAATGGGTGCAACATGTATGGATGTTGGAGCATTGACATTACTTTTATGGGCATTTATTGAAAGAGAAAAGCTTTATGATATTTTTGAATTAGTTTGCGGTGCAAGATTTACTACAAGCTATGCAAGAATAGGTGGAGTAGCAAATGATATTGATAGTGGTACTTTAGCTAAAATAAAAGATTGGGCTAACCAATTTCCTAAAGAATTAGAATACTTCGAGAAACTTGTTCATAGAAATAGAATATTTATTGATAGAATGGCTGGTGTTGGTAAATTAACACCTCAACAGGCAATTTCATTAGGTCTTACTGGCCCTGTTTTACGTGGTTCTGGAATTCCAAATGATTTAAGAAAAGATATGCCATATATGTTTTATGACAAAGTTGATTTTAATGTTATAACTTTTGATGAAGGCGATAGTTGGGCTAGATATATGGTTCGTGTAAATGAAATGAAAGAAAGTTTGAAAATAATCCATCAAGTTTTGGATATGATGCAGTCTGGACCTACAATGGCTAATAATGCTAGAAAAGTACTTCCAAAAAAAGCTGAAGTTTATACTAAAATGGAAGAATTAATTTCTGACTTTATGTTGATTAACTATGGTGCTCAACCTGCAATTGGTGAAACATATACTGCAATTGAATCTCCAAAAGGTGAATTAGGGTTCTTTATTGTTTCAGATGGCTCTGGAAATCCATGGAAATTAAAAATTAGATCAGCTTGTTCATCTAATTTGCAGTCATTACCTTTAATGAGTAAAGGTGCTATGTTATCAGATGTTGTAGCAATAATAGGATCTATAGACCCAATTATGGGTGAAGCGGATAAATAAGCAAACGAACAATTTACTTTTATTATAATCCCACAAATAAGTGGGATTTTTTTTATAATTGAGCTCAAAATATGTTAGAATTTAGAACTGAAGAAAGAAAAGAGAGATTATTTGAAGTATTAAGTAAAAGAAAAAAATCAATTACAGCTGTTTTTGAAAATATCAATGATCCTCACAATTTAATGGCTTGTTTAAGATCATGTGATGCAATTGGTGTTTACGAAGTCCACACTATTGATTGCGAAATGAAAATTAAGAAAAAAAAGGTCGGTCACGGAAGCTCATCATCTGCAAAGAAGTGGGTAAAACAAAATAAATATGAATATATAGAAGATTGTTTTGAAAAAATAAAATCTGAAGGTAAAAAAATATATACAACTCATTTAGCTTCAGATTCGGTTTCTCTTTATGATTTAGATCTTAATCAACCTATTGCTATGGTTTTTGGCAATGAACACAGTGGAGTATCTGAAAAGGCGGTTTCTATGGCAGATGGTAACTTCTTGATACCACAGATAGGAATGATTCAAAGTTTGAATATATCTGTTGCTTGTGCAGTTACTATGTACGAAATATATAGACAAAGAGCTTTATATAATAGAATCAATGAAGCTGAAATATTTGGCGAAGAATTAGATCTGATTTACAATGAATGGCTACTTCCAAAGTCAATTAAAAGAAAAATGTAACTTAATTGGCGTTTAAGTGTCTTATCATTTATGAAACTTTACATATTTATACTTTTTGTATCTATATTCATCTTAAAAGCTAAAGATTCAACTTTAGTTAAAGATGAATTTTTGAACAATATAAATAGTTGGCAGATATTTGAAAACGATTCTGCAAAATCAGAAATATCAAATTCAAATCTAATCTTATCAAATAAAAACAAAACACCTAATTTTTACTACCTAAGAGAATTCAATTTAAATGCATCTAAAATTGATTTCCAAATTGACACAAAAATAAAAATTTTGAATTGTGAAGAAAGCAAAGGAATTGGTGTGATTTTATGTAAAAATGGAATTAACCAATATTTAGTATTTAGACTAAACAAATTAAATTATTATAAACTTAGCTATTATAATAATGGTAAATACCAAGACCTAATTGATTACAGAAAATATGATTACATCTTAAAAGAAGATAAAAATATAAATTTAAAATTCATTTGCAGAATCAATTCACTTCAAGTTTATATTAATGATAATAAAGTTATAGACCTAAATCAAATTAGATTCGATGGAAATGAAATTGGATTTGTACTCCCTAATGACTCCAAAATTGCTATACAATACTTTTGTGTTAAGTTGATTAATATCAGTGAATTAAAAATTAATAACAAACTTAATTCTAAAGAAAACTTAGGTCCAATTATTAATAGTAAATATAATGAATCTGCATGTCTAATAAGTCCAGATGGAAAAACACTTTATGTTACTAGAAAAAACCATCCTCAAAATATGGGCGGAAACAACAATGATGACGATGTTTGGTATTCAACACTTGATAGCAATGATAATTGGTCATATATTAAAAATATTGGTAAACCAATTAATAACTATGGCTATAATAATATAATTTCTTCATCTGCAGACAACAACACATTATATTTATTAAATAACTATAATGAAAAAGGTGAACCAAATGGACAAGGCATTTCATCTACAACCAAAACTGAAAATGGTTGGGGAATGCCCCAAAAGGTACATATTGATTCTTTTGTCAACAATAGTGTTTATAGTGCTTTTTGCTTTTCAACCAATCAAAATATTTTAATATCTTCAATTGAAGATGATAAGTCTATTGGAGAACTTGACTTATATGTTTCATTTAAAAAAGATGATGGAAGCTTTACCAAACCCAAGAATTTAGGAAAAACTATTAATACCAAAGAACTTGACTTCAATCCATTTTTAGCTTCTGATAATCGAACATTATACTTTTCTACTTTAGGTAGAATTGGGTATGGTTCTGCAGATATATATTCATCAAAAAGGCTTGACGAATCTTGGGAAAATTGGACTGAGCCCGAAAATCTTGGAAATGAGGTCAATTCAGAATATGCTGATTTGTATTACTCAATACCTGTCTCCGGAGATTATGCATATCTTGTAACAGATGACAAATTAGAAAATGCTCAAGGTTTAAGTGACATTGTGAGAATTAAAATTAGAGATACACAAAAACTTCAAGCAACAAAACTTTTCACTGGTAGAATATTAATGAACGATAAACCATTTGCTACTAAAATATTTTTTGAAAGTTTAAAAGATTCATCATTTAATGGGTTTGTCAATACCATTCCAAATAATGGCGAATTTAAAATTGCATTACCAATTGGTGATAAATATACATTTTATTACAATGATTTAAATTTTAAAAAAAGTGAATTTGATAAAATTATTTTGCTAAATGAAAATGAAATTGAAACCACCAAAATTTATTCATTTAAACATGAAATAAAAATATTGGAAAAATACACTATTCTTTTCAAACCCAGCAAATACAAAATTTCAAAAATGCAAATTGAAAACCTAAAAGACTATTTAACTACCAATAATATCGAATCACTGGAAATACTAGCACATACTGATAGCATTGGCTCTGAAAGGAAAAATTTAAAGCTTTCAATTAAAAGAGCAAAAAGCTTGGAACAAGTAATTTTACAAATGAATATTAAATTTTTAACTTTACCAAAAGGTGAATCTGAGCCAGTAAAATCAAATAGTACAAAAGAAGGTAGAGCGTATAATCGAAGAGTAGATCTAATTAAAAGATAAAAACTCTTCAAAGAATCAAAGTCAGTTTTGGAAAAATTTTCCAAATAAGTTTTCCAAAGTTCGTTTTTTGTCAAATAACAGTAATAATTAATTAAAATTAATTTATAATTCCAAAATGTGATGTTGAAATAATTGTAATATTTTGTATTGATTTAGCGTTTTTTTTATTTTTTTCTTGTCACCCTAAATTTATTTCAGGGTATATTTGGTTTGTATTTTTTCAAAAAACATTGTTATGAGGCCTCATCCTTGCCTTCTCCACGTGAGGAGAAGGGAAAGAAAAAAAATATTAATAAATTGTAAATAGGGTATATACTAAATTATGTATAAACTAACTAGTACCTTGCAAATCATTTTAAATTTGTTTGCAAATGGTTTGCAAAATAATTACGAATTATGAATTTATAGCTGTCTGAAATGACAGTTTTTAAAAGGAGAAGAACCACTTCCGTCAATCATAGACTGAAACTTACGCCAGCGGCGGACAAAAGACTGGATTCCGTATCTAGCACACAATCGTGTGAGGAATGATAGAAAAGATTTTACAGAGAAAAAACATAAAAAACGTAAAATCACTGCAAAAATTGAAATGAAAAAAATTAAGTAAAACAATGGAGAATAATGAGTTACATCAATAAAACAATTTGTTAAAATAAAACTTATTTCAAACTCAAAATAGAAAAATTGTATAGAACTATTTACTTTTAAAATTATAAATAGGGAAGTATAACATGATAAAGTAATTTGTTTTTAGCAATACAAATTGTAATAAAATCTAACTAAAAAGACTTAGTTTTGTAATAATTAAGTCCAAAATTTAACTTTAAATAGTAATTTAAACTTAAATTCAGTTTACTTTGGTTTTAATAATTATTGATATCTATTTTGTAATTTTTTTGAGGAGTTCGCTTATGTTGAAAGAAGCATTAATTGTTGGACTTGGTGGCTTTATAGGATCTGCTTCAAGGTTTTTGTTAAGCCAATTCATCAACAAATATTTCAATATTACATATCCACTTGGCACTCTAATAATTAATTTATTTGGTTGTTTTCTAATTGGAATAATTTTGGGATTATTTGAAAAAGAAAATATAATCTCCCCTAATTTAAATCTGTTTCTTACTGTTGGAATATGTGGAGGATTTACAACTTTTTCTACATTTTCAAATGATTCATTAATCTTATTCAACGAATCAGATTATCTAGGTTTAACTTTCTATATGGGGATCAGTATTTTTTTTGGAATTTTATTAACTTTTGTTGGAAGACATTTAGTTAATTATCTATGGAAATAAATATTAAGTCAAAAAAAAGCCTTGAATTTAAATAATTTTCAAGGCTTTAAAAAATATATGTTAGATAATTATTCTGGAAGTATAACTGAATCTACAATGTAAACCATTCCATTAGATGCTTTGGCTGCACCTAATACTTTAGCTTTCCCAACCATAATCTCATCACCTTTACGAGTAATAATTACGCTTTTGCCGTCAGCCATACCGATTTTCATTCCATCTTTTAACATAGCGTCACTATATGAAGATGTTGTTACATGATGTTGAAGTATATCACTTAACTTACCTTTATTTTCAGGTTTAAGTAAAGTTTCAACAGTACCAGCTGGCAATTTTGCAAATGCAGCATTGTTAGGAGCAAAAACAGTATAAGGTCCTGAGCTAGCAAGAACATCAACCAAACTAGCAGCTTTAACAGCAGCAACCAAAGTAGTGTGGTCAGGAGATCCAACAGCTACTTTTACAATGTTCTTTTCAGATACATTATCTTCAGCATTCGCTTGACCAGTTTCTGGAATACCACTATTACTATCAGCTTTAGGTGCATCTTTATTTTCACCACAGGCAACTACGAAAAGCATAAATAACAAACCAACAAATACATTTTTAACCAAATTCATAAAAACCTCAAATATTGAAAGTAAATAATATTCAAAAATACGAAAAATATTAAAATATAAAAAGATAAATTATTCTTTTATGCCAATTTTATAAAAAAACATTTACTTTAAAAAATAACAGTTGTCATTAAATAATTTCATTACTTTCGTTAGTAAGGTATTTGCTCTTTTTTGAACCTTTGTATATTTGGAAATTATGGAATTTACATTCTAAAGAGCCATTGTATAATGTGAGTTTTTTAGAAGTACGCAAACCTATATTTTTCATTGCATCTTTATTTGATGAAATTATCCAAACACTGTAACCTTCAAAATTTTGTTTTAAGCAGTCACCAATTGTCTCATAAAGTGATTTAATATCGTTTTCACTCATTCTTTCACCATAAGGAGGATTAATCATTACAGTGCCGCCATCAGTTAAGTCGGAAGGAATAATATCTTCAAGAGTTTTAATTCTCAAAAGAATTTTCCAACCTAATTCAGCATTTTTAACATTTTCTTTAGTTATTCTAATAGCCTTAGGTGATTCATCAAAACCAATAATTTTATGATGAAAATCTTTTTCTCTACTTTTAGCATTTGCTTTAATTCTTTCCCAAAGTTCAGGTTCGTAATCGTCCCATTTCATAAAGCCAAATTCTGCAATTTTAATTCCCGGTGCAATATTATAAGCTATTGTGGCTGCTTCCATAAGGAAAGTACCCGAACCACACATTGGATCTATAAAATCACTGTCGCCTTTCCAACCAGTTAACATAATCATACCAGCAGCAAGTACTTCATTTATAGGAGCTAAGCCTTGCCCAATTCTATAACCACGTTTGTGTAAAGAATTACCAGAACTATCTAGTAAAACATTGCATCTATCACCACTAATATGTATATTTATTCTTAAGTCAGGATTTGCTACATCAATATTAGGACGAGTACCAAAAGTATTACGTAATTGATCTACAATTGCGTCTTTTGATTTAAGTGAAACATAATTTTCATGATTGAAATAATCAGAGTGTACAGCACTATTTATTGCAAAAGTACGGTCTGGATTAAGATAAGTTTCCCATTTTACTTCTTTAACTCCTCTGTATAGTTCTATTTCACTTTTTGCTCGAAATGAATAGATGGGTTTTAATATTCTTAGAGCAGTTCTAACTTCTAAATTAGCTCTATACATTATTTCTTTTGTACCAATAAAAGATACAGCACGAGTAAGAATCTCAACCTCTTCTGCACCTATAAGTAAAAGTTCATCAGCTAAAATCTGTTCTAATCCATAGGCAGTAGTAGCTACTAATTCAAATTTAGTATTATTTTGTACCATTTAATTCAATTTATTTAAAAATATAAACTGCAATTTAATGATTTTAAATGACAATTTGGTTGGGTTGATGAAATTATTGAATTTTTAAATACAAATCCTTAAAAATCTTTTTTCATAAAACTTTTTTTAGCATAAAACAATGGAATACAAATCCAAACTGATAAAGCTACAAAAGTTAGTATAATACCAATATTTTTACTAAAAAATACTTTGTAAACAGCACCTGTATAGCCAAGCAATGCAGAGATATTAAATTTTAAAGTAATTCCAATTCTTACTAAATCGATTGGGTTAATAAAAGTAATTCCTAATGAAGTATATTCTAATGGATAATCTTTAAGCATATATAAAAGTAGCATAAACAAACCATCATATATAACTGTTAAGAAAAACCAAAGCATTAGTGCAATCCCCAATCCAAAAGCTTTGTCTTCAATTTTAAAAGCAATTAAATATGCAAGTGATGTAAAAATAAATGTCAAGAAGCAACCTGAAAGTATCATTTGTAAGCCAAGCATTAGCTCGTGATTGAATTCATTAAAGAAGATTGGTATTCCAGCTCCTAAACAAAAGCTCAAAGAAAGTGCTAAAGCAGATGATAAATACGAACCCCAGAACAAACTTGCTCTATTAATTGGTTGTGCTAATATTACTCTAATAAATTCATTAGATGAATAAACATGTAGTGTGCAAGTCAACAAACTTACTAATGGAATAATCATTAAAATCAAATTTAAAAGACTGATAAATACTTTTGAAGATTCAGGACTAAACCAATACAAAGTCTCTGTAATTAGTAAAAAGAATAGAACATAAGAAATCAACCATTTACTTCTTAAAATATTCCTTAGCTCATATTTCATTATTATTTTAATCATTTTGAACTCTTCGAGATAATTCAACTAATGTAGCTATTGCATCTTCTAATTCACTTTTGCTTGATTCTTTATAAAGTTTCTCTTTATTGCCAGTAAATATAAGTTTACCTTCAAGTAAGATTATAATATTATCGGATAGTTCTTCAATATCATACAAAACATGTGAGGAAAAAATAATAGTTTTACCTAATTGTTTTTCTTTTAGTAAAAACTTTTTCAATTCTCTGCTTGTTACCATATCAAGGCCAGCCGTTGGTTCATCAAGAAATAATATTGCTTGATCAAACATCAAAGACATTGTAGCATTTACTTTTTGTTTATTACCTTCAGATAGAGTTTTCAAAGGTTTGTCTAATTCATTTTTGAATTTTAATAATTCTATTAATTCTTCTTTTTTAACAGGGGACTGTTGACGAATTTCAGTAACCATTTCTAATAATTCTCTTCCAGTTAAATTTTCAGGATACATTGCTACTTGAGCCATATAACCTATATCTTTTCTGTAATCCCAGCTATTCAGAATTGATTTTTCATTAATTAAAATTTCTCCAGAATTAGGCTTAGTCAAACCTAAAATAGATTTAATTAATGTAGTTTTACCTGAACCGTTTGGGCCCAATAGTGAATGAATTTGACCTTTTTCAACAAGTAAAGAAACATTATCTAATGCTTTCGTGAAAGTATATTCTTTCGTTATGTTTTTAATTTCAATCATAAATTTGGTTTTAGTAATGGTTGTTTATCTACAAAAGAGTCAGGTGTGATTGAAGGTAACAAATGTTCTGCTAAATCTAATAAGTTAATAAAGAAACTATTTAATAGTAATAAAAAAGATGGGTTCTTTTCAACAACTACAGAAAACAAACTAACTGGATGATAAGGAACATCGCCAATACCATCTTTGTTTAGATCATAGCCAGTATATTTATCCCAAAAGTTATTATAGAAGCTACTTGTATTATAATTTCCATTAGTTGATATATCAAATGAATTACTCGAAAAAAGATTGTTACAAATAATATTAGTTTNNAACCATTTTTAAGAATTTTATTTTTTTCAATTCTATTTTTACCACCGCCTTCAAGATAAATACCAATAGTATTATTTGAAATTATATTGTTAATTACTATACTTTCACTTATATCTTTCAAAAGTAAGCCATAACTTGCACTTCCCCAATTATCCTCAAATGTATTTTTTATCATTTCTACTTTATGAGAATACATTACTGCTATTCCTGAACCATTTTTTCTAAATACATTACTTTCAAAGTGATTGTTATGAGAAAACATAAAATGTAATCCATATCTTAAATTGTTAAAGCTATTGTTATTATTTATAATGCAATTAGATGAAAACTCAAAATACAAACCATCTCTATGAGTTGTTATTGTATTATTCATAATTTCAATATTGTTGCAGTACCAAATATGAATTCCATTTCCATTCAAAGATTCTCTACCACCACTACCAATTAATTCATTATTTATTAATTTGCAATTTGATGATTTAGAAAGGTAAATCCCAAATAGACAATTTTTAAATCTACAATTTTCAATTTTACAATTTTGTACTTTATCTAATTTTACACCAGCCAAATCTTGAATATAGCTTACACCAGTATTGATAATTTCAACACCACTAATTGTTACGTTTGATGCTTTTATAACTAGTACTTGAGTCTTATTGTTTCCAGTTATTGTTGGGTAATTAATACCTATAAGTGAAATACTTTTATCAATTATAATTTCACCTTCATTGTATAATGCTTTGTTTAGGAATATTCTATCTCCAGATGAAGCATTTGAAATTGCAATTTTCAAATTAGAATTTACAAAAATATCCTTAGCTTGAGTTAAGGATATTTGTATGAATATAAATAATAATACTATAAGAATCAATTACGCCATTCCTTTTGAACTAAAATTGTAACTTCTTCCCATTTAACTATTACTCCATCATTGCAATTAGGTAAAGATTTAATCTTTTCCAAATTTGAAAAAGCTGATAATGATAATCCCATTGGTGAAGGTACACCATTACATTTTAGAAATGAAGCTTCTTTTGCATTGATTAAATTAGCTGGGTTTGAGTAATCAATTACCCATAATGAATGTATTTCGTTTTTATCTATATTATTTGTTGTTAAATAAATTGACATACATTCAATAGAATCAAAAATATAATGCTTGCTTGTTTTTGTCAGTATTTCTGCACCAAACTTTTTATCAGATAATTGCATTTTACAATTTGAACATTCATCTTTACCATAATCAATAGGTACTGGACTCGGTGAGCAAGCACCTAAGTATATTGATCCAAATACAATTAATATCAATCTATAAACTTTTGAACTCATTTAATTTATTTTTTTGTTAGTTTTATAATCATAAATTACAATTAAAAAACCTAAACTCAAAGCAAAAAATAACACAAAACCACCAATTGCTGGCAAAGAAGTTACATTAAAATTCATAATACTTTTTGTTCCAATAAAAGGAGGTTGGTAAGTTATACCTGAAGCTTTGATAATTGCCTTTGGGTCTAGGTTACTACCATAATCTTTTTCCCATAAGTAAAAATCATACAAACCAATCGAACCCAATACACAATATAGTATAAGCCATGAAAACAATAGACTCCTTTTTTTAACAAAAAGTAGAATTAGCCCTAAGATAGTCATTCCAATTATAATACTTGGTATATATTTAAATTCGTCTATTTCATTTGGTTTGATTTTTTTCATACCAATATAGTGGTTCAAGCTGTTTACACTTTCTAAGCCATGTTCATTAATTCCAGTAACACTATTAATGTTTATATATAACCCCAATCCTTCAGGATATTGAGGCGCTTCCATTTCAATTAACCAAAGTGGTAAAAAGAAAAGAGATAAAGGTAATAAAACTGTTAAAGAAAATGCTATCAACGAATACTTTTTCAAAATCATTCCTTATTTAAAAAGCAAAGGAGGTAATTTTGCCCCCTTTGTTTCTAAAATTTATTTATTTATTAAATATTAATGGAACATTATTATTAGCAGCAGAAACTCTAATATAGCCTTGCATTTCTTGATGTAAAGCAGAACAGAAATCTGTACAATAGAATGGGAAAACACCAGTTGTTTTTGGAGTCCATTTTAGAGTACAAGTTTCACCTGGCATTATTAATAATTCACCATTGTCACTACCTTTAACACTAAATCCATGAGGAGTATCCCAATCTTGTTCAAGATTAGTAACATGCCAATAAACAACATCACCCAATTTAACACCTTCGATATTATCAGGCATAAAGTGAGAGCGAATTGATGTCATATAAATATGAACTTCGTTTCCTTTACGTTCAACTCTTGCATCTTTTTCAGCTTTTGTTACAAAAACATGTTTATTATCATTAATATTATATATTTTTTTAGATTTTTTCATTAACACATCAGCAGCAATAGCTTGAGCATAGTGTGGTTCGCCAATAGTTGGAAAATCTAAAAGTAGCTTCATTTTATCACCAGTTATATCAAATAACTGAGCTGATTGTGTAATTTCTGGACCTGTAGGTAGGTATCTATCTTTAGTAATTTTGTTTAGGGCAATTACATATTTACCATAAGGTTTTTTAGTATCACCACCTGGTACTAATAAGTGACCAATTGAATAATAAGTAGGAACTCTATCTACAACTTCCCAAGTACCTATTTTCCATTTGACTATTTCTGAAGATAAAAACATTGAAGTATAACCAAAACCTTTATCATCAAACTCAGTGTGCAATGGACCTAAACCTGGTTTTTGAACTTCACCTGCAATTACAGCTTGGTAATTTAAAACTGGGATTCCGTCAACATCTTTGTCAAACTTTTTATCGCTTATTGCTTTTTGCATTTTAGTATAAGAAAATACTGGAATTACTGCAGCTAATTTACCACCAGCAACAATATATTCACCAGATGGATCTACATCACAACCGTGAGGAGATTTTGGAGTTGGCATAAAATAAACTAAACCTGGACATTCGCTAGGGATTAATACTTTTACTTTATTGATTTTTTCTGATTTTGCAGTATGAGTTTCTTCATTCCATACGTTGTGACGGTAATCAACATCCATTTCTTTGAATTTACCTTGAGCAATATATTCTTCAGCTTTTTTCCAATTAACGGCTGCAACATAATCTTTATCATTTTGAGAAGCATTTACTTCAAGTAAAGTATTAGCTTGTTCAGTATTATAAGAAGAGAAAAATACCCAACCATGAGAAGCACCTTTACCAGATCGTGCCAAATCATAATCAAATCCTGGCATTAAAATTTGAAAAGCTACACTCATCCCACCATTTTTAGCTACTTTAACAAAACTCAAAGCACCTTTGAAATTTTCTTTAAAAGTAGCGATAGAAACATCTTTATTTTGAATTGGCACACTAAAACGAGT
>JAPLFM010000313.1 GCA_026390675.1 Candidatus Kapaibacterium sp.
TAGTAGAGCCATCATATCTAGTTTTTTTTTTTTTTTGATCAGTAAGAGTAGCACCAGGATTAATTTTTTTAACACTATCTAATGTTCTTTCTAATTCTCGTTTCATACCTCGTCTAGCATCATAAACAAATGAATTATTTAGCATTGGTCTATAATATGAAGTACCAAATGTACGCTTTATTGATAATGAATATGCTGCAGAATCAGTGTTGTACTCTTGATAATCCAATAGAAATATATTGTCATCACAATATACAATGGGATAACTAAATGTACTCTTATACATATTGTAGGCAGTTGCAAAAATAAATATTGTCATTATAGAAATAACAATGTATTTACTTTTGTTTATTTTAGCAAAAATACTATCTTCACTATATGAAGGTGTTATTTCTAATTCTTTTTCATCTACTTCTGCTTGAGATATCTTTTTTGAACTTGATTTTTCAGTTATTTTTGATTTGTTTTTCATCTTTTATAATACTTAATGAAATTTATACATTTATTAATTAAGCAAGATAATCAAAATTTTGCTATTTATCATAAAATTATGTTTCCAATAGGTAAAATTTTATTATATGTTGACAATAAATTGTTTTTAATTTAAACTATAAGCTATAACCAATTTTAATTATTTTATATATTCAAAATATTTGGTAATTTATAGTTATATCTTTTACTAATTTACAAATTATATTATTAAATCAAATGTCTAATACAAATAGTTCTTATGACGACGACGACGATATCTATGATGATATTGATGATACACAAGATAATAAGTTTCTAACATTTTTACTAAATAATGAAAATTTTGCTATTGAAATTGAATATATTATTGAGATAATTGGAATTCAAAAGATTACTCATATACCAGATTTGCCTTTATTTATAAAAGGAATAGTAAATTTAAGAGGAAAAGTTATTCCTATAATTGATTTGAGAATGAGATTTGGATTTGAACAAATAGATTTTGATGAAAGAACTTGTATCATAATATTAAATTTTAATGAGCAGTTTTATGGAATTATTGTAGATAGAGTATTAGAAGTTGTATTTATTTTAGAAGAGGATATTGATAAAGAAGCTATTAATGAATTTAATGTTTTTAATAAATTTATCAAAAATGTAAGTAAGTTTAATGATAAAATTTTAGCAAATTTAGATGTTGAAAAAGTAATAGATATTAAAGAATTGTCAAATATAAAACAAAATTCAAACTAATTTTAAAGGTATATAAATGAAAAATCGCTTAATTAATTATAGTGTTTTGCTAATTTGCTTAACATTTTTTTTGTTTCTTAATAGAGAGCTAAAAGCTGATGGCTTGACTATTAATGGATATGTCAGTACTTATTATGCTACCGATAATGATTCAAATTCAGTTACAAATAGACCTTTAATAAATTCCTTAAATGTTCAAAAAAACAATTTTGATATTAATATGGCAATGATTAGTGCATCTTATGTAAATAAAGATTATCGTGCAAAATTTACTCTTCATCATGGTGCTTTAGCAAGAGCAGCTTGGCCGGCTCAAGCTACTATGATACAAGAAGCTAATGCTGGTGTTAGATTAGCAGATGGTTTGTGGCTTGATGCAGGATATTTTTTAACTCATATTGGTGGAGAAGTAATTACTCCAAAAGACAATTGGCTTTCTTCACTCGCTCTTTCAACTCAAAACGAACCATTCTTCCAATCAGGTATGAAATTAAGTTATGATGTAAATGACAAACTTCACACTGAATTGCATTTATTAAATGGATATAATATATTTGATGATAATAATGCAAATAAATCAATTGGATGGTGCGCTGCTTATAAAGCAAATGATGATTTGAGTTTTTCGATTTTAGGTATTTATGGAAATGAGGCTTACCTAGGACTTGTTCCTTCTACAAAGAATTTAGCTTTTGCAAACACTCCTAAAATACTTAATAATGTAGTTGTAAATTATAATGTTAGCAAATCATTACTATTAAAAGTTTCAGCTGACATAAGTAGCCAAGAAATTTTAACTAATAATGTTAAAGGTACTTCAAGTTCATTAGGTGGATTCTTAGCTTTAAGATATTTGATAACAGAAAAATTAAGTTCTACTGTAAGATTAGAAATGTATAATAATGAAGCAAAGTTAGATAGTGATTCAAAAGCATTTGAAAGTAAAGCAAATGGTGGCACTTTAGGTATAGAATATAAAACAAATTCAAATAGCTATTTAAGAATTGAAGCAAGACAATTAACTTATGCTAAAAGTGATAGTTATAAAAATCCATTTGATTCTAGATTAGAAGGTATTTTTTCTTTTGGTGTTTTCTTTTAAAATTACAATAAATATACATAGGTACATATAATGAGTTTCTTCATTAAAATGAGTATTCAATTAAAACTTCAATTAGTTTTCTCAATTTTAATTATTTTGATAATTGGTATCATAAGCTTTTTTACTATTAAAAAAAGTGAAGAGTCATTAACAAAAGAAATTGGTAGAAATTTTCAAGTTCAAGCAACTTTAACAATGCAGAAAATTGATAATAGTTTGTTTGAAAGATATGGTGATGCCCAATCGTTTGCATCTAATGATTTGGCAATAAAAAAACTTGAAGGCAAAGATGTAGATTTAGAGCTTCAATCTTATTTTAATAAGATAATGCCAATTTATGGATGTTATGACTTGATGATATTAGTTGATATTAATGGTAAAATAATCAAAACAAATACTGTTAAATCAGATGGTAGCCCATTCCAAGAGTCTCTTGCAATAATTGGAAAAGACAAATCTAAAAGTAAATGGTTCCAAAAAATTATTTCAGGAGAAATCAAAAAAGGTTTTAGCTACTATTCTGATTCACATAAAGATAAATATGTTAGTGAATTGTATAATACACAAGAACCAATTTTAGACTTTGCTTCTGGAGTTTATAATAAGGAAAATAAATTACTAGGAATGTGGGTAAATTATATTAGATTAAATAATATTGTTGGTGCTATTTCCAAACCAACTTTTGATTATAATAAGTCAATTGGTATTAAATCATATCAATTACTAATTATTGATAAAAATCAGAATTTATTAATTGATAGTAGAATAACTAAAGATATGAGTGATTTTAATTTTAACAATAAGTTAAATTCATTAAATCTTGCTTTAAGTGGAAAAGATACTTTTGAAGTTGAAAGGAACACTAGAACAAATGTGTTGTTGGTAGATGGTGCTTCACTAAGTAAAGGAGTTGGTGATTTTAAAGGAAATAATTGGGTTTGTTTAACAAGAGTTGATGCTAAAGAAGCATTTGCAAGCATTAGTGAATTGAAAACTTTTTTGTTAATTTTAGGGGTAGTATTGGTTTTACTTTCAATATTTTTAGTATATTTAATTGCTTTAAATATCAAAAATGGCATATTGAAAGTTAATGAAAATATTTTTAAAATAACTACTGGGATTGTAAATGGTGAATTATCTACAAGAGCAAATACTAATGAAGTTGGTGTAGATTTTAAGAATTTAACTTCAAATATAAATAATCTAATAGATGCATTTGTAGCACCAATTAACGTAACGGCAGAGTATGTTGATAGAATTAGTAAAGGCGATTTACCTCCAATAATTGTTGATGATTATAAAGGAGATTTCAATGAGATCAAATCAAATATAAATCA
>JAPLFM010000302.1:0-9314 GCA_026390675.1 Candidatus Kapaibacterium sp.
TATATTGAGCTTTTTTATAATAGAGAAAGAATTCATTCAAGTTTGAATTATCTAACGCCAATGCAATACGAAACTATGTACTATAATTACAATTAATCTCTTTTCTAAGAGTACACTGAATTAGGGGAAGATCAGCTTGTTTTCATTAAATACGATTGTAGGATTTTTCTTTATAAGTTCTTTTATTTTAGGTGTGTTTATCACTACCTTTTCAGACTTTGTTTGATTTAAGCTGAAAAGAACAATTGACATAGCGGCAAGTATAGCAATACTTAAAAGAAGATAAATTTGGTTCTTTTTCATACTTATAATTATTTAGGATTGAAAGATTTACCAAAATTAAGAAATTATAAAAGATAGTGAAAGAATATTTTGTTATTAAATTAAAAATGTGTGAGCCTTACTAGCTTAACGGATTGCTAATAAGTTTCTTCTCTTGGGGTTTCATCCCAAGTTTTGTTCCAACAGCCTTTCAGGCTGAAAGTTAAATTCAAATATATCTTTAAATTTAATTGTAAAATACCAAAAGAAAAAGGTTATTTTTGTATAATAAATTTTATAAACTTTATAAATATAGTATTAGATATGAATAGAAATGAATTAGCTAAGGAAATATATGATGTGGCACATATCACTGGCGAATTTTTGCTAAGATCAGGTGTAATCAGCAATGAGTATTTTGACAAATACCAATTTGAAGGTCGCCCAAACATTCTTAATGCGATTGCAGATGCTTTGGTTGATTCAGTTCCAGCAGGTATTGATGCATTGGCAGCACTCGAAATGGGTGGGATTCCAATTGCAACAGCAATCTCTTTAAAAACAGGTATTCCAGTAGTATTTGTTAGAAAAGAAGCAAAGAAATATGGCACAAACAAACTTGCAGAAGGCATGAATATAAGTGGTAAAAAGCTTTTGATTGTTGAAGATGTAGTTACTAGTGGTGGTCAAATTATTATCTCTGCCAAAGAGTTAAGAGAATTGGGTGCAATTATAGAAAAAGCAATTTGTGTAATTGATAGAGAAGCAGGTGGAGCTAAAAATTTGAAAGAGGCAAATATTGAGTTAAATCCACTTTTCACTATGAGTGAAATAAAATCAATTGTAGCTAAATAGTTTAAATAGGTATATAGAAAATATGAGCAAAGTATTATCGCAATCAATAGAAGACTATTTAAAAGCAATTTATTCTTTACAATCCAATGGCAAAGCATCTATTTCTGAAATTGCAGCTTCATTAGATGTAGCAGCCTCTTCCGCTACTAAGATGGTTCAGAGATTATCTGTACTTGAATTAGTTAGTCATTCATCACATAAAGATGTAAGTTTGACTCCTCATGGTTTGAAAGTAACTATGAAAGTAATTCGAAGACATAGACTTCTTGAAACATTTCTTGTTGAAATCATGGGCTATACTTGGGATGAAGTTCATGACGAAGCTGACAATTTAGAACATTATATTTCTACTAAATTTGAAAATAAAATGGTTGAATTATTAAACAACCCTTTATATGATCCACATGGTGACCCAATTCCAAATGAAAATGGTGAAATCTTAACCCTTGAAGACACACAACTAATGTTAGTGCCACCAAATACTGAAGTTACTATTGTTCGAATTAATAAAGATGATACCAATTTACTTTTGTATTTAACAAAAATTGGCGTTGTAATAAATGCTAAAATAAAAGTTATGGAAAAGCAAGAGTTTGGTGGTTCAATTATCTTTATTCTAAATGGCGAAAGTAGAATGATAGGTTTGGAAGCTGCAAAATACGTTTATGTTAAAGAAAGTTGAAATTTATTTTTTCACAATATTTGGGAAATAAACAGTAAAAGTACTTCCTATTTCCAATTCAGATTGAACTTTAATTTTAGCTTTGTGGGCTTGGAGTATTTTGTCGATTAATGCTAATCCAATTCCTTGCCCTTGTTTTTCTCTAGCATTTTCAGCTCTATAAAAAGGTTGGAATATTTTGCTAACTTCATTTTTATCAATTCCAATACCTTTGTCAATGAATTTAATTTCAATTCCTCTTAAAGTATATTCTAAGGAACATTTTATTGGTTTGTTATCAGAATACTTTATAGCATTATCAATCAAATTTAAGAAAACTATTAATAAAAGATGCTTATTACCTTTAATATTCAACTTTTCAGCATCATCAGGTAGGTTAATGAAATCAATTTGAATATCAGCATCAGGATATTTCAATTTCAAATCATCTGACGCATCGAAAAGCATTTCGTCTAATCTAATATCTTCTTGAAAATTTGATTCTTTATATATACTTGATTGTGCAAACATAAGTAACTCGTTGAGCAAATCTTTCATTTGTCTAGAGCTTTGAAGTGAGTCTTGTAATACCTTCTCATAATCTTGTTTACTTCTATCCTCTCTAGATAAAATTACTTCAAGGTTACCAATTATTGATGTTAGTGGTGTTCGTAATTCGTGGGAAGCATTTGATACAAATGATTTTTGTAACTCAAAAGAATCTTCTAATCTAGATAATAACTTGTTTATAGTAATAGCTAATTCAGCAATTTCATCTTTACTTTCAACTTCTAAAAGTCTTTCATGTAGATTAGAAGCAGAAATTTCATTAGCTTTAATTGTCAATATTGTAATTGGAAGTAATGCTCTTTTAGAAAAAATAATTCCAAGAATACTTATAATTATCAATAATACAAAAAAGGTTATGATTAGCAAATCACCAGTTTTACTTAACTGTTTCTCACCAAAATCATTGACGGCTGATACTATAATCAAAAAACTTTCGCCACGATTGTCATAGAAAAGTCCAATATATTCTCTATGATTTATCACAAAGTAATAATCTTTTTCTTTGATTATTTTTCTTAATATTTCATTATCAACTTTTAGTTTTTTGTTTTTTTCTTCAAATGATTTATTCTTCTTTAAAATATATATTTCAAACTTTTCATCTTTCAAAACACTAATATATTTTTTAACAAACCCGTCAAATAATTCTTGATCTATTTCTTGGTTTTCCAAATGGAGAGAAGCTCTTAGTAAAGCACGAGACCTTAATCTTTCTGAAAATTCCTGACGAATCATTTGTTGAGTTAAAAAATAGATTGAAAATAGAAGCAAAAGCAAAATCACTGAAAAAATCCCAGTGAATTGCAATGTAAGCCTGCTTCTAATCTTCATTTTACTTTTCCTCTTTTAAAACATAACCCATACCAACTAAAGTATGAATCAATTTTTGAGAATAGCCTTTGTCAATTTTATTTCTTAGATAATTTACATAAACATCTACTACGTTTGTGCCGGTATCAAAATTAATGTCCCAAACAGTTTCTGCTAATTCTATTCTATTAAGCACTCTTCCAGTATTACGAATAAAGTACTCAAGTAAGTCAAACTCTCTTGCTGTTAATTTAATTAATTTGCCACTCCTTTTAACATCTTTTGTTGCTAGATTCATTTCTAAATCTGCAATTCTTAATGTCTCATCTTCATTGCTATCTTTTCTTCTTCTAGTTAATGCTTTTACCCTTGCTAAAAATTCTTTGAAATGAAATGGTTTAACAAGATAATCATCGGCACCTGCTTCCAATCCATTCACTTTGTCATCTGTTGTGCTTAATGCAGTGAGCATGAGAATTGGAACATCTTTATTTGCCTTTCTAACTTCACTACATATTTCCAGACCACTTTTGTTTGGAAGCATAACGTCCAAAATAAGCAAGTCGTAATGATTATCATGGGCTAATTTCTTACCTTTTAAACCATCGTGAGACATATCTACTTCATAGCCAATTTCTTCCAAACCTTGTTTTATAAATGCAGCTACTTTTACTTCATCTTCTACTAATAATACTTTCATAATCTATACTTTTAAATATTTGGCAACACTTAATTACAATATACGCTATTTATGGAAAATATTTTTAAATATTCTGCAATTAATCTAATTTTAATATTTGATTTCTATTACCAAATTAATTTAAGGTTTTCTTGATTCAACTATATACTAGTAATTACTATTATTTTCGTATATTGTATAAAAAAAATAGGATGTTTTAGAAATACAAAATGCCTCAAAAGAAAAAACCAATTAGAATTGTTAAAGCTTTTCAAGACTTTTTCAGAAGTACTGTAGCAGGTAGTACTATTCTTATTTTTAGTGCTTTTATAGCTATGATATGGATAAACTCAAATTATGGTCATAGCTATCATACTTTGTGGGATACTATATTAAAATTTAATATTTTGGGGTTTCAATCAAGTTTTACTTTGCACCAATTTGTAAATGATGGGTTGATGGTTGTATTTTTCTTTTTAGTAGGTCTGGAAATCAAAAGAGAAATAATCATAGGCGAGCTATCAGATTTTAGAAAAGCAATGTTGCCTTTAATTGGAGCATTAGGTGGCGTGCTAATACCTGCATTGATATACGAAGTCTTCAATTTTGGTAGTTTAACTGCAAAGGGTTGGGCTATACCAATGGCAACTGATATTGCTTTTGCTTTGGGGATTTTGGCACTTTTAGGGAAAAAAGTTCCAATTGGTTTGAAAGTATTTCTGGCTGCTCTTGCAATAGCTGATGATTTAGCTGCAATAATTATAATTGCACTTTTTTATACAGCATCAATAAATGTTGTTGCCCTTTTTGTAGTTGTAATCATAATTGCTTTTATGATTATGTTTAATTTTATGAATTTGCAAAAACCATTCATTTATATATTATTTGGTGTTTTACTTTGGCTTGCAATGTTACAATCAGGTGTGCATTCTACTATCGCTGGTGTTATAACTGCATTTTTAGTTCCTGTTTCTACAAAAAAAAAAAAAAAAGAATTTGGAGAAAACCAAGCAAACACTGCAATATATAAAATAGAACATAAACTAACACTTATTGTAGCATTTTTTGTAATGCCAATTTTTGCATTAGTCAATTCAGGAGTTGAGTTAAACAATTTTAACTTTTCGATTTTTGCAAACAAAATCGCTTTAGGTATCTTTTTAGGACTCTTTATCGGTAAACCATTTGGTGTATTTCTTTTTGTATGGTTATTTGTAAAATACAAGATGGCAAAATTACCTTATGGCGTTGGTCTGAGTGAAATGTTTGGAGTAAGTATATTATGCGGAATAGGATTTACAATGTCAATTTTCGTTTCAAATTTATCATTTCAAATTAGATCTGAAGAACTAAACTTAGCTAAAACTTCAATTATATTTGCTTCTACATTATCAGCAATAATTGGATTTATATATCTATCAAAAGTATTGAAGCCTAATAAATGATTTCTAAATTTGATTAATCTTTATAAATATTACTTATTTAGTATATTCATTAATATCATCATAGTTTCTTATTCTATCTTCACAAGCAATTTTAAATTTATAATAACTAGGATTATGTCTAAAAGCCTTATCATAATTCAATAAAGCTTTTTCATAATCTTGCATGTAATCATAAACGATGGCAAGATTCAAATATGCTGAAGAAGATTTGGGATTGGAAGAAATATAATTTTTTAGCTTGCTTATACTAACAAAAGTGCTTGTTTTCCCTTCTAGCATTTCATTTAAAATAGGTTCTTGAGCTTCTTCAGAATAATCAAGCTCTGTTGGATACTTTTCTAATCTAGGTGAGATATCATAAATAAACCTATTTGCAATATTTTTTAACACTTCTACATATCTTTCATTTCTTTCATTAGGACCTTGAGGCATCCTCCATTCAATACTTTGTGAATATTCTTTTTGATCTAAAATAAATTTTGATATTTTTGCTAATGTAATTTGAACAACAACTACAGTTCTAATATATGAAACTTTAATATCTCTAACTTTTTCAATTTCAACTTCTTTTTTATCTTTAACTATCTTTTCAAAATATTTTTCTTTTTCTATTTTTGTAAAGTAATCTTCATTTTTGTCAACTATTTCAAAGTTCATAAAGAATTCATTTTTGTCAACTATTCGATTGTCTAACCCAGTGATAATAGGATTGTTTCTTTTGTTTTTTATTTCAATTCCTTCTTTTAAATTATCTTCTAATTTGTATCCTAAAGCTCTGCCCCTATGAATTAGATAATAGGTGAATTCATCATTCAAAGCTCGTAAACTACCTTTACTTTCAATGATTTTTATGTTTGGTTTTAAACCAATATTGTATTGGGCAGGTCTATAACCTTCAATATAAACGTTGTGATTTTGAAAAAGCGAACAGCTTGAAAAAGTTAAAGTTATTACAAGTAGTATTAAAATTTTTATCATAATTTAATTATTAATGAAATAAGATATTTTTTAGTTCTGCATTTCAAACGTTAAAATAAAATTGATGTTTCATAAAGTTTGATTTTCTAACTTAAAATTAATATATGATAAGTATTGAACTTGTCATTTAAGTTAATTCCAAATTACTATTGCAATTTTGCCAGCGGAGGATAAAAACTTGTTTCTTCATTTATCTTTATGCTAATTTGAAAAAAAAATATTGAAAATTATTGTATTCGATATAATGGTTCTAAATTATAAATTAATATTTCAGACATTTTTGATTTAGAGCAATAACTTGAAACATTTGTTGAAGGAAAAAGTAAGTCTAAATATTGTATTTTAACTTTTACTATATAAATTTCACCCCAATTAAATTTGTGTGGTAATAAGCTATCCAATTTTATCAACTTTTTAGAATGACCAACCCATTTCCAGTATTTTCCATTTATGTTGTAATCTAAAGTTACTTTTTTTTCTAGATTTATATTTGTATAAACAATAGATTCTGTTCCATATACAATATATCCAGTTTCGACTTTAGTTACCTTATATATAATATAACCTAATAATATCAAAAATATAAATATGCAAAATTGTATAACTCTTTTCTTTTTCATCTTCCCTACCTATCAAATTCTTCTAAGTGTTTATAGACTTTGTTTAGGGTGGCTTGGCTCTTGATTTTAAGTCTTTTGTTTACTTCGTCTTTGTTTTTATTGTTCTTAGCATATATTATCCACGAAGTATGTTTAAGAGTGAAAGGTGTTAGCTTCTTGTTTTTGCCTATACCACTTGCAGCAAGTCTTTGCAAGATTATTTCTCTTATACCACGAGTAGTTAGCTCTTTATTATTTGTGCGATTGCTATAACTAATAAAAAGTGGCTCGTTTGAAAAAGCCATATCCCTATTTTTGATTATACTAGCATAAGTAGCATTAAGTTCCGATGGAATTGAAACAGTTTCTGTACTTTTTCTACCTTTGGTAGGCGAAAGCACAATAGAAAACTTTTTCTTATTGTTTTGTAAGTCGGCAAGCATTATCTGCACAGCTTCTTCTTCTGTGCAAGCACAATAAAGAATTGTTGTAAGTAGTGCTTTATCTCTTGCTCCAGCTGTATTAGAAGTTTCAATTGAATCCAATACATCCTTCACTTCAGATTTGGTAAGGAAATTAAACTTAGTAATTCTATTTTTGATTTTATAATGAACTCTCTTTGCAGGATTTTTTTCAATAATTTTTAAATCTACTAAGTATGCACAAAACCTACGTAATGATGTTAGATAAGTGCTGATAGTATAAATCTGCATATTTCTTTTTTCAAGAGAAGCTTTATATTTTTTCACATCTTCCACAAGAAATCTAAATTTTCTTCGCTGAAAGTGCTTATGAAAATCTTCTAATGCTTTGCTATAAGTATGAGCAGTTGCTTTACTTTTTACTCTTTCACTACTCATAAAGTTATCAATATGAGCTTTTAATTCATCATTTGTTAACTCAACCGGAATAAAAATATCTTGTATCATAAGTGAAAATGTTATCTTTGTAAGTTAATTTATTTACGAAATCAATAAATATATTGACGAATGAGATTAAAATAATTACAATAAAAAATAATGACTAAGAAAAAAAGAGTATTTGAAGAATTAGAACTTGAAATTGAGTCCATTGGATTTGAAGGTGTAGCAATTGCAAGAAAAGATGGAGTTGTACATTTTGTAAAAAATGCAGTACCCGGTGATACTGTTAGAGTTAATATCAAAAAAAAGAAAAAATCTTATATTGAAACCTTCTTTTTGGAGCTATTGAATCCATCACCACTTAGAGAAACTCCAAGATGTGAGCATTTTGGAATTTGTGGGGGTTGTACTTGGCAAAATTTGAAGTATCCTGAACAAATCAAATGGAAAAGACAGCACGTAATAGATGCTTTTGAAAGACTTGGCAAAATTCCTTTTGGAGAAATGCTCGAAACTCTTCCTTCTCCTGAAATTTTTCATTATAGAAATAAAATGGATTTCTCTTTTGCTTCTTCACGTTGGCTAACTGATGAAGAAGTTGCTAATTCTGATGAAATTACTAACAAAACTTTTGCTTTGGGCTTACACGTACCGGGTAGATTTGACAAAGTAGTTGAAGTGAATGCTTGCCATATACAACCAAAAATTGGCAATAGACTTCTTACTGAAGTAAGAAATAAGGCATTGGAATTTGGTGTAACTGCTTTTGATGCTAGAAATTTTGTTGGCTTTTTGCGTAGTTTGATTATTCGTAGCACAATTGCTTATAATCAGAATATGGTGATATTAATAACAAAAGGAAATGCTGAAAGCGAAGCTGAAATTAAGTTTATAAATTGGTTTGAAAATGATTTTCCAATTGAATTTCCAGAATTTGATAATATAATTCATGCAATTAATTCCACTCGTAGTCCAGTTGCGATTGATTCAATGAAAATGATAAGAGGAAATGGCATTATAAAAGAAAATATTTTAGGTGAAGATTACCAAATCTCACCTTTCTCATTTTTTCAAACGAATGCCACTCAGTTAAATCAATTTATAGGGAAAATAATTGAATTTGCAGACTTGAAAGAAAGTGAAACAGTTTGGGATTTGTATTGTGGTACTGGTTCGATTACTTTACCAGCTTCTCGCAAATGTAAAAAAATTTTTGGAGTAGAACTTGTTGAAAGTAGTATTTTGGACGCAAAAATAAATGCTGAAATAAATAAGATTGACAATGCAGAATTTTTCTGTGCAGACTTACACAATGCTGATATACCTGAATTATTAAATACTTTGCCAAGCCCGGATTGTATTATAATAGATCCACCAAGGGCTGGAGTTCACAATAATTTGATAGAACACATTTTAAAAGTGAATGCTCCAAGATTAGTTTATGTAAGCTGCAACCCAGCTACACAAGCAAGGGACTGTGCAGAGCTAGCAAGCCAATATAAAGTAGTAAAAGTACAACCAGTAGATATGTTTCCTCATACCTACCATGTAGAGTCTATTGCATTATTAGAAAGGATATAAAAAAAAGACTTT
>JAPLFM010000302.1:9383-39994 GCA_026390675.1 Candidatus Kapaibacterium sp.
ATAAACTAATAATTTCAGTATTTATTAATGCTCTCGCATATACTCTAACTTCATCTATATCAGCGGTAAGCCTAGTAGAAGTCTCACTTGCATACCAATGTCTACCAATTGCAGTATTATTATTTGATATTTTAATAGGTTGAAATACTGAACCAACCATAAGACTATTTCTATAAGCTGTAATATAACCATTAGTATATGAAATAGCATAATGTGTCCATATTCCTTTCCAAGTATTTTCAGGATATAATAGAACCAATGCGTTAGACCAATGTAAAGGATATGCAGTTGCATAAGCACCAGAAGCAAACATTACTCGTTTTGAAGAATCAATTTCAGGAATAATATGGTTCATTATACCCAACCAACCAGTATAATGATCACCACAATAAAAATAAGCTTCACCATCTCTAATCGTAGTACTATATTCTTTGACCCACATTGAAACTGTAAACTCATTTAGATTATTAAAACTTAAATTAGGTAACAAAATATGTCCACCTTGACTACCACCACCATATAGACCTTCTAAGTGGGCAGCTTTCCCCTTAATATCACTATTTACAAAAGTAACATTATTTTGAATTGAAGCATTGTTGTTCATACCTGAATAATCTTTGGCATCCATATTATCAAAATGATAATATGCTATCAGCTTATAATTAGAAACGGTATCTTTAGAACTTGAACTTGAATCCGTATCAATTGGATTATCTTTTTTACAGGATGTAGTCACAAATGAAATAAGTAATAAAAAAACGAAAGCCAATTTGTACTTTTTCATATTAAAACCTTTATAATTTGTTTATTGTACAAATTTAAGTAAATAAAAATTAATTCCCAAGTTTATTTAATTTATAATTACAACTTTTCAATAATGATAGCATATCCTTGACCAACTCCAATACACATTGTACAAAGTGCATATTGCCCATTTGTTCTTTCTAATTGGTTCAAAGCTGTTATTATTAGTCTTGAACCACTCATTCCCAGTGGATGACCTATAGCAATAGAACCACCATTCGGATTTATTCTTGGGTCATTGTCTGTTAATCCTAATTCTCTAATACAAGCTAAACCTTGAGCAGCAAATGCTTCATTTAATTCAATCACTGACATATCATCAAAACTCAATCCAGCATTTTTAAGTGCTTTTCTTGATGCCTCTACCGGACCAATACCCATTATTCTTGGCTCTACACCTACTACTGCAGACGAAACGACTCTGGCTCTTGGAACAAGATCAAATTCTTTAATTGAATTAGCTGATGACATCAATATAGCAGCAGCACCATCATTCAAACCAGAAGCATTACCAGCTGTTACTGTACCACCTTTTCTAAAAGCTGGTTGTAGTTTAGCTAATCCTTCTAATGTTGTTTCAGGTCTTATAAATTCATCTTTATCAAATTTAATTGGTTCACCCTTTTTTTGTGGGATATAAACTGGGTCAATTTCTTTTTCAAATATTCCATCTTTTTGAGCTTTTGCAGCTTTCATTTGAGAATTGAAAGCCATTAAATCTTGATCTTCTCTTGAGATTTTATACATTTCAGCCACGTTCTCAGCAGTTTCACCCATTGCATCAACACCATACATTTCTTTTAACTTAGGGTTTACAAATCTCCAGCCAATTGATGTATCAAAAAGTTGAACATCTTTTCCAAAAGGTGACGAAGCCTTCGAGAGAACGAATGGGGCTCGAGTCATATTTTCAACTCCACCAGCAATTACAATATTTAATTCGCTTGATTTAATAGCACGTGAAGCATTTATCACAGAAGCCATGCCAGAAGAGCAAAGTCTATTTACTGTTTCTCCTGGAACAGTTACAGGTAAGCCTGCAAGCAATCCAGCCATTCTTGCCACATTTCTATTTTCTTCTCCAGCTCCATTTGCATTACCTAAAATCACATCATCAATAAATTTTGGATCTAATTTTGGGTTTCTAGATACTAAAGTACGAATTACTTGTGCGGCCAAATCATCTGGTCTTACAGAAGAAAGTGAACCATTAAATTTCCCAACAGGAGTGCGAATTGCATCAATTATATAAGATTGTATCATTTTTCTAAATTATGTTAATGTAATTATAAGTTAACGTTTTAAATTAGTTTCTTATTTTTTATTTTAATATAAATTTCATTTATTCCATAACTTCCTAATAGAAATATTACAGGCATTATTGTAATTCGATATCTAGGTAAATAGCCAACATAAGAATGTAATATCCAATGAGCAAGTATATAAATTCCTAATATTAAGAAGAAATGATTTTTGTTTTTGATAGCAAAAAACAATGCTGGTAGAATACCTAAAAACGCTAAACCCAAAAAGAAAAGATCTGCAAAATCCATCAAAAATAATGGGCTAGTAAACTTATCATAAAAAGAAGGCTCCATTACTCTCATATCGCCTGCAAATCCAAAGCGATAATCAAATCTTACAATTTCCCAAAACCCTTTTGCTCTTGAAAGTATTTTACCTGATGGACTAAAAGCAGTATAAGAAGATTTAAGTTCTTGATATTTATCAATATTAAATTTCCTTTCTATTTCTGCTTTAGTTTCTTTTCTATATTCTTTTGTTAAGTATTGAGTCATATATAGATTAATAACGGTATCATAACCTGGAACGTAATCATAAGCAGCTTTTTTTTCAGAATACCCTGTTGAAATATTTTTATTACTCATATTTGCAGTACGTTCAGGAGTAAATAATACAAATCTACCATAGACATTATATTGCCTAATATGCCAAGGTAAAAGTAGTGTTATTACAATTAAAGCTGCAAAAATTATGTTCTTTAAATTATGAATATACTTTTTATTTAAATTGATTATAACTAAATAAAACCCTACAAATACAAAATGGAAAATAAAGCGATTATTTAAACTTATCAATAAACCAAATATCAAAGCATAATAGTATAAATATTTATTAGAATTAGTTATAAAATACTTAAATAAAAAATATAAAGAAAATACTAGTGTTGAGATAGTAATGCTTTCAATCAATAATAGTAATGAATATGACCATTGGTTGACATAAAAAACATACAACAATGTAAAAGCAATTGCCTTATTTCGAGAAAACATTTCTTTTGAAATTAAGAAATAAACCCAGATAGCACAAAAAGATAAAAAAAGCTGGAATACAATTACATTCACAGCTTTTGTTCCAAATATTTTATAGATTACAGCTATAAAAGCTGGGTATCCTGGCAAAATTGTTTGACCAATATCACTCCCATCTTCAAAATATCCAGGAGTGCTAATTTTGGACTCACCGTTTATTAATGCTTTAGCAATTCCATCATAAAGCACGCTATCATCTGAAAACTTTAGATTGTAAAATCTTGGAACTAAAGTAAATAATGTTACCAATACAAAAATTAATATATAAATTCTATTGATTTTCAATTTCTTTTGTTGATTTGTTAATAATTCCTAAAACATCAATATGACCAAAGTACTTTAAAAATAAATAAGCTAAAGATAAAGTTATAAATTCTGAAATTACAAACCATAATCTTGAAATTATTGAAATCATAGTTGCAACTTGAAAACTTATAATTTTATTTAGAAAATAAATTAATGCACCTTCTCTAGCTCCTATACCAGCAGGCATAAAAAAAGCTAACAATCCAATAAATCCAGATAAATTAATTACTAAAATAAGGTAAGGAATCTTGGCTATTTCTAAATACGAAATCGAGTTAATAAAGAAGTAAAAAGCAAATCCTAAAACAATATTACTGATGCAATAAAGTAATGTAATTTTAATAATAGTTTGAATTTTTAATTTTACTACTATTTTGTCTCTTTTTAGAATTTTAGTAACAATTCCTAAAAATAATTCTAATACTTTTGGAATTAATAAACTTGAGAAAGCAAGTGCTAATCCAATAATAATTACTATTTCTTGAATGTTCAGCAAACTTTCACCAACAAACATAAGAAAAAGTAATGAAGTCAGCATAATAGAAACAATCGAAGAGATTAATTCATAATAAGATGCAATAGACAATTCACTTTTGCTCACATTATAATCTTTATATAAGTAAAAAAGTAATGCGTAACCAGCAATTTTACCCGGTACATATTTACCAAAAAGTGATAATAGCCAAATTTTCATACTATCAAGAATTCTTATATTTGGTTTTAATGTTTTAATTAAGACTGACCATATTATTGATTGATAGACTATTTGAAAGATTAAAATTACAAAAGATATAGTTAGATAAACAAAATTGTATTTAATATTCAATATTGTATGATAATCAAAATTCTTGTAGAGATAATAAATAATAAATACAATTGTTATAGAAATCAAAGATATATTTACAAGCTTTTTGGTCATACTACTTTTGAATAGTAATTAAAAGTCTAGCATTAAAGTACTTTCCAACAATAGGTAGGAATGACAAGAAATGAAAATATTTCAACCAAGTATAATGAGATAAATATTTGTTTTTTATTTGACTAAAACCAATAATATTAAACAATTTTTGATATTCATTCAAATTTCTTACAGCAACATGTTCTGGGAATTGTGTCATTATCCCTTTATTTTTCAATATTTCAATAAAGTAATCACCGTTAGGAGTATGTAAAATCATTTTTCCATTTGGTTTTAAAGTAGTCATAATTGATTTGTAAATCTCAATAAATTGCTCATCATAAATATGCTCAGAAAAATCTAAAGTGAATGCATAATCAAAAGTTGAAGGGAATCTTTTACTAAACTCAATAATATCTTCAGCAAATAACTGTACTTTTTCTTTTCCTACTTTGTTATAAATTCTTTGATTAAATAAATCAATAAATTCTTGAGAAAAGTCAATTCCATAATATTGATTAACTTTATCAATCAAAACATCACATAATAGACCATTTCCACATCCAAAATCAGCAACAATTGAGTTTGGATTGATTTCAATATTTTCAACAATATTTTCAATCCTTTTTAATTGTATATGATACGAGTCGTTGAATTTATTAACATAATCTTCTCTATATAGTTCTTTAAGGTCTTCCATTTTCATCTTAGTTTTTATAAATTTTATTATAATTGTTTATTACTGTCATCCATGAATATTTTTCTACTATTATTTTTCTAATTTTTTCCATTTCCAAATTGTTTGGTTCGCATTCGATAAGCTTTAAAATATTATTGGCTATATCTACTGGATTGATTGAATCTAAGAAAACACCAGTTTCAGTTGTAACAAAGTCTCTGAAAGTAGGTAAATTTGAAACTATTGGTTTTACACCACATGCCATAGCTTCAGCAACTACTAACCCAAATCCTTCTGAATAACTTGGTAAAACTAATAAACTAGCAATTGAATAATATTCAGGTAAAGATTTATTTGAAATAAATCCAAGGAATTCAATATTGTTTTGTAAATTATCCACTTTTGCATATTGTATTAACTTCTCTTTACTATTTCCGTCACCTATTACCAATAGTTTAATATTACTGTTTTCTTTAACAACAATTTTCATAGCTTCAACTAATTCCCAAATCCCTTTTTCTTTTATAACAGCACCTACAAAAATAATATATTTAAAATTGTTACCATACTTATTAATTAAATTCAGATTTTTATTTTGAATTTTAAATAAATCAGTGTTTATGCCCATTGGTAATACTTCTACATTTTTTTGACTAATTCATTAAGCCTTACTTTTAATGCATTACTTACAACTGTAATTTTATCTGCTTTTTGAATAACAAACTTCTTTAAATTATTTACAATAGCATTGTTCAGTCCAAATACATCTGAACCATGAATTGTTGTTAATAGCTCTATTTTTTTATTAAATAAAGTTTTGTAAATTGCTGCAATTAAACCTTGAGGTAAAAGCCAATTTGAATGGATCAAATCTATTTTTTCATTTTTAACAATTTTTGAAATTTCAATTAATTGACTTAGAAAAAAATATGGAAGTGTAAAAATCAAAAATTTGTTTTTTCTAATATTTGGAATGATACCAGGTCCAAATGCTAAATCAACTGAATTAAAAAAAAACTGCTTGAACCTATAAATTGTTAAATTATCCAACTTGTCTTTCTTTTTTGAAATGTCAGACATTGGTGCTAAAATGAAAATATGGTTGTCTTGTGACAATCCTTTAGCTAATTCAAAAACAAAATTACCACCACCAAATATGTCATCTTCTTTATCTCTAAAAAAAGAAGATGTAGTCATAAGTACATTTAACTTTTGTTTATTCATAAATTATAAATACTCTTTATATAATTTAGGAATATTATTAATTACTTTAATTGCACTTTCAAAATCTACTCCAATTGTGTCAAAATACCATTTCATAGATTCATACCTTGGGGCATTATCTCTAATTGTTAGCTCTAATGCTTCTTCCCTTGATATCATACCTTCTCGAATTTGATTACTTCTAAAAGTATCATTTTCTGAGAAACCTGCAACAGTGTAATAAATATAATTATAAAAAGGTGCTGTGCCATCACCAATTCGCCAAGTCGATTTTGTATCAGGAGCTAATTCCCAATTATAATCATTTATTAATGTATCTTCAATCTGTTTCTCATCCCATTTTATATAATCGAAAAGCTCAAAATAATCATTTCTTGGTTCAGCATAATAAGAGTAATATGAACTCATTGTATCTGGAAGAGATGAATTTAGATATGAGGGATTAAGCAAAAAGTTCTTCAAATAAAATGAAATCATTTTAAATTGATTACCATAACTCAAATAATCTATCCTTTTTTTATCAAAATTGTGTTCAATTCCACAAAATCCAGATTTAAAATCTGTATTTTCAAGCCTATTCATACTCCAAATGTTTAACTTTAGACTATTTTCAATTTTAAGTTTATTCATAAAACTAAAAAAGTGTTTATCTCCAGCCATAAAAAGAGGTATCATTCCCAATTCCGGTCGTTTGAGCCAAGCTTCAACATTTAGCTTGATGTTAAGTCTTTTTTTTCTAATATCTGCTGAAACAAGTATGTTTTCAATTCCAAGTTTGCCACAAACTCTTGCAATATTTCGTCTAGCAAGATCAGTTACCATTCCCCAATCATAAGTAAAAGTAATTGGTTTTAATTTTAAATCATTAACAATCAAGTGCATTCCATAGCTACTATCACGTCCACCACTAAAAGCAATTAAAGAATCTGGTTCGCCATTTTTGCTTCTATATTTTTCAATTTTATCTAATAATTCAGTTTCTCTATTACCTTGGCTTTTTTGAATATAGTTATTACAAATTACGCAAACACCCTTTTCATCAAAAGAAATAAAAGGAAATGTTGATGGTAATAAACATTTTGTGCATCTTTTGATTTTAGTGGCTATTTTAGTATTATATTCTAAAAGATTAGAAAAATCTTGTGAGATTACATTGATGTTTGTAATTATGTCCTTTTTTGATAAGTTTCTTATGTCAATTTTAGAACTATAAGGAGTATAAGCATATTTTGATGTTTTCTTTAAGTTCAATCCATCTAATATTATCAATACTGAAATTTGGATTTTCTATAATAAATTGTGAAAGAATATATTTTTCAGAAGCAAAAGATAAACTCTCATGTTGATTGTCAAAACATACATAAAGGGAACCATTGTTTGTAGTTAAAAGCACTGAATCAGAATCATTTGCTAAAACAGCTAGAGAAGCAGTACCTTCAAATTCATTAAACATCTTTGATAATGAATCTATATAATCATTGTTTTTATTGAGGTTGCTTCTTAATATTCCAAGAATCACCTCTGTGTCTATATCATATTCTCTATTAATTTCTTTATGTTTGTCAAAAAGCATATCAACATTCGTACAAATGCCATTATGTATAGCAACAAATCCATCTTTTATAACTGGTTGATTATTATAGTTAAGCTCTTCGCTACCATTTGTAACTAATCTTGAATGACCAATAACACAAAATGGCTCAGATAATTTATCATTACTTCCTAACGATTTAGAAATATAATCAATATATTCAATTGATTTTATCATTTCGCCAGCAGAAATCTTATCTTTATAAACATTAATATTTTGTTTATAATTTATAGCTATACCTGCAGCTTCCTTACCCCTCGATTCGGATAATATAAAAAGTTTACTAATCTGACTTTTCAAATTATTTAAACTATAAGCATCTGCTTTTGAAATTATACCAAAAATCCCACACATTCTTTTTTACTGCTCTTAATGTTTATGAAAAAAAACGTTTAACAATTAACTCAATTTTTATCTACAAAAATACAAAAAAAAATAATTGACTTAGTTCAGAATAAGTTCTTTTTATTAATTTTATTATTCTTTAATAACCCAAAATGATTTTATTGAAGAGAAATGTTTCACTTTAACAAAATAATTGCCTTTACTCAAATCTAAGAATGGAATTGTTATAGTTTGTAGATTATTGTCAATACAGTTATATGAAATGTTATCCTTAACTAACTCAATACCAATGACATTGTAAATAGTATATTCAAAATCCAAACTTTCTGTGTTACTACTATTATCAATTTCAAAATTAATACTCAAATTGTCACTTACAGGATTTGGGAAGAAATTTGAAAACTTAATATTCTTTTCAATTAGTTTTCTATTAAAACTAATGTCAAATTCAGAATTGCATTTATTACTTCCTATTTTATCAGGAATAACTGAATAAGAAACAAATTTCAACTTGTGTGGATTACATTCATCATTTATAATCAATGTATCTCTATAAATTCCAGATATGTTTGAATTAAAACAATACAATAAGTTTATAGAGTCTTTAGACTTTATATTTAAAGGGAATTGGGAACTTGGAATTGAATATTGTTTGTTAATTACAAAGCTTTCTTCAGTTAATGAAACATCTATATTAGAAATATTTTTTATTTTTATTTTTCTACAGTCGATAGTATTTGAGTAAACAGTATCCAAAGAAAAAGGATAGCTTTCATTTTCTATAATTAACTTATTCAATTTTCCACCATCATTTGAATTATTGTTAATTTCAATATCAATTTCAATTGAATCTAAACAGTCTATATTTTCAATACTTTGAATATACACCTTGTATTTCCCAGTCTTTCTTGCTGTAATTGAGTTTGAGGTTTCAGAAGTATTCCAATTAAAAGTATAATTTGGAAGATTTGGAACAATTGATAATTTTACAGAATCAGTGCCACAACCACTATTAAAATCTTTTTTATCTAATTTGAACTTAGCACAAGGTTTTTGGGTTGATATATCACATATACTTTTTTCAATATTTAAATTTGAGTAAGCGTTTATTACACCTTGATTTAATATATTTAATTGCAAATCTATAAAATATGAATTGTTTTTATTAAGTACTAAATCTTCTTTTGTTTGCTGAATATATATAGAATCTAATAAGCAAGATTCTCCATTTATACCAATTTCGAAAACTTTACTTTCTGATAAATTCTTGTTGTTCAGAGAGTTATTTCCAACTAATAAGCGATTACCATAAAAATTAATAGATTTAAATTCACTATTACTATCTTTTGAAATTTTTGCCCATACCATACTTCCATCATTAGATTTAACTTTAATTACAATCCCTTTTTTGACTTTTGTTTTTTTTTGGTTGTAAACACAAGACAAATAAATATTTTTAGAATCTTTACATGATCCCAAAACTGTTAAATCGTAATTGTTTAAATTAGATTCGTTTAAACTATAAATGTTGTTGTATTTAACAACACCCAAATCATTATAGTTAAAAATTTGAATAAGATCATTGTTAATCCTTAAACTATTTCCAACACAAATATTATCTTCATTAAATGTATGAGTTCTTTTAGCATAATTACTAAAATTTGATTTTACATCAAAGCTATAAATTATTTTATTTAATTGTGGATTTACTTTCAGCAAATAGTAACTAAATATATTTTTGTAGGTGTTCGCTACAATTTGCAAATCACCTTTAAAATCAGATTCACAATAATAACCAAAAGTAAAGCCTTGATTAATATCATTTCTAATTATTTTAGTGTTTGATTTACCTATTCTATCTGATGTAAATAAAAATAAATCAGAATTACTTCCACCAAGCAATCCAACATAAGAGTTAAATAGAACTCCAAAATTTGAACCCCAAATTTCACAATCTTGAGCAACATCAACTTGTTTATTGGTTAAAATATTTAAGTCAAAATCTAGTGTATATTCAATAGGATTATCACCAGAACTAACAAGTTCCATAAATTCTAAGTATATTTTGTTACTTTCAATAATAACTGTAGGTTCAATTTCTCGGCTGGCTGTAGAGAAAATTCTACTTTTAATATTACCAGTTGAAGTATCGATTGTAGAAATAAAAACATCTGAGGAATTTTCATTAATTACACCTACTACAATTATTTTGTTTTGATAAGCATCAATTTCGTTTATTTTTGAATTTTGAAAAGGTAACTTTAATTCAAAAAAACTGCCAGCTTTTAAATTACAAAAATTACTTAAAATGAATAAGAAAGTAAATATTATATAGTTTGTATTATAGTTCAATATTAAAAGTAAAATTTATGATTTAAAACATATTAGACTAAAATAATCGAATTTTATTCTATCCTATGAGTTTTAATATTGTTATTTTATTATTAAATTTACAAATATCAGTTTACAAAAATACAATAATTGAATTTATTAGTCGTATAGTTTTTTTTAATATATATCTTATTATGCACAATAAAGATAAATGGCTACCAAGTAAGTATGTTTTTAGAAATGGAAAATTAAGAGCCTCTAAAAATAAGAACGAAGTTTCGATTTTCTCAAGGGTTATTGCTGATTTAGTAGCTAATTTTTATTTTACTTATTTAGGTAAATATGCTAAAGGAAAGCTTCTTGATTTAGGATGTGGACATGTTCCTCTTTACAATGCCTACAAAAACTTTATTGAAGATAATATTTGTATTGATTGGGATAATTCTTATAATAAAAATATCTATTTAGATTATAGTGCTGACTTAAATTTAAAATTACCTCTAAATGACAATGATTTCGATACAATAATACTTTCTGATGTTCTCGAACATATTAAGAATCCGTTTTCATTGTGGGAAGAAATGAACAGAGTTTTAAAACAAGATGGTACTTTGTTGATGAATGTTCCATTTTATTATGCCTTGCACGAAGAACCATATGACTATTTTAGATATACAAAACATTCTTTAAAAAGTATGGCAGAAGACAATGGTTTTCATGTTTTATATTTAGAGCCAATTGGTGGTATACCTGAAATATTAGCAGATATTATTTCTAAATCTCTTTCTCAAATACCATTGTTTGGGAATGTATTAGCATTAGTAATACAACAATTAACTTGGATATTTATTAATACCAAAATTGGTAAGAAAATATCAAATGTAAGTTCACATAAATTCCCATTTGGCTATACAATGATAGCAAGAAAGGTGAGTTAATGATAAATTTTGTTTTCTATTTTCCTTATCCATTTTGATAATTCAACTAAACTGAAAAATTTTGTAAATAAATATAAATATTTGGTTTTTAATCTGTGATATATCAAGCCAATTAACAACAAATTCTAATTAACGCTAATTATATACCAGCTGCTATCTATTTTTGTTGTTGTAAAACTGATTTGCTTACGAAAGTTAAATTCTAAGTTTAACCTATATAGGTCTTTTGAAATAGTGTCAGTTGAATATTTGGTTATGTTTTTTTTAGAAATTATTCTTCCAATCCTTGTTACTTCATCATAAAATTCAATTTTATCAATTGCTAAGTACTTGTTATTTATGTCTTTTGCCAAAACATCGGTTGCAGCAGGCACATTATTACTATCCAATTCAGTTTTAAATAAAAGAATTGTTCCGAGGGCATTTCGTTGGGAAATATCAATATATCTAGTTTCCTTCTTAGGTGTGCCAATTACAATTAGCTCGCAACTCGAAAGAATAAATGAAAATAAAATGCAAGAAAAGTATTTCATTTTGTTTGTATTAAAGATAATATACAATAAAAAGCTTGTTCGATTTGTTTACTCGCAACATTAAAAGGATGTTTTACATTAAATATGTGATTGCATTGAGGTATTAACTCTAGAATAGCTTGATTATTGTTAATTGCTGATTCTAAAAGTAATTTAGCTTCTTTAATAAGAACTGTAACATCTTGCTCTCCATGAATTATTAAAATAGGCATATTAAGCTTGGCAATACAATTCAAAAGATTAAATCTTTCTTTGTTATTTTCTTTGTCTTCCAAATATTCTACGTTCTGCCAAATTATTTGATTGGTCAAAGGGATTTTCATTTCTACTCTGCCGGTAGCCCTCCAAAGATCTTTTTGTCTTTGTGTATTCCTGTCTAAAGTTGAAATTGTACCCATTAAACAAATACCACTAATATCATTTCTTTCATTTGCTGTTATTAATGAAATAGCTCCACCTAATGAATGTCCTATTAGAAATATTTTACCATCCCATGCATTTTCAAATTTAATTTTAAGAAAATCAATTAAAATATTTAAATCTTCTATTTCTTGAGAAACAGTATTCAATGCAAAAAGATTTGGGTCAAAAATTGAGTTTTGACTATCAACTATTCCATTTAATGAGAAATCTAAATTTATTGCAATACAGTTGTTTTGCGAAATCATTTCTGAAAGATATGGAATAAAACCCCAATCCTTAAATCCTTTATAGCCATGCGAGATAATTACAAATGGTTGCTTATTTAGGTTTGATTCATCTATCCAAACATCAAAGTTAATTGGTAAGTTGATCTTGTTTTGAATTGTATTTGCTGTTTTCATATTTAAAGTGTTTTTAAATTAAAAATGGACTCTAACTAAAAAGTTGAGCCCATCAATAATAATTTCTAATAACCAAAAGATTTAAGCATACCAGTATTATCTCTCCATTTTTCTCTTACTTTTACAAATAATTCTAAATATACTGGAGTATCCAAATGTTCTTCAATTGCTTTTCTTGATTTTTCCCCAATTTCCTTTAGCTTAGCACCTTTCTCACCTATTATGATTCTTTTTTGCGTACCACGTTCGATAATAATTTCGGCTGATATATACCATTTCCCATTTTCACGTTCTTTAAATTCTACTACAGCTATTTCTGTTGAATATGGGATTTCTTTGGCATAAGAAATGAAAACTTGCTCTCTTATTATTTCCGAAACAAAAAATCTTTCTGGTTGAGTACTCAAAAGTTCTGGATCGTAATAAAATTCACTATTTGGTAAATACTTTTCAATTGTTGGTATCAAACTTTTAACATTTTCACCCTTTAAAGCTGAAATTGGGATTATATCATCAAACAAATTCAAATCAGATATTGATTTAATCAAAGGTAAAACTTCTTTAATCTCTTTAAAAGTATCAATTTTATTGATTAATAAAATTTTAGGTTTTTTAGTTTTCTTTAATACATCAGTCAATTCTAATGAGAAATAACTTTCAAAATCTTCGAACTTTGTCAAATCGATCAGAACTAAAACTGCATCAGACTCTTCAACAGATTTTACTACATAACCCATCATAGTCTTTTGCATTTCGTAACGAGGATTTATTATACCCGGTGTATCTAAAAAAACAATTTGAGTGTTATTTTCTGAATAAATCCCCAGCACCCTTTTTCTAGTTGTTTGAGGTTTTGGAGTTACTATTGATAATTTAGTACCAATAATTTTATTCATCAAAGTAGATTTACCAGCATTAGGTTTACCTATTATCGCTACATAGCCTGCCTTAGTTTTAGCTAAAGCCACTTCATTAGTTTTGTTCACTATTACTTTTGTCAAAATGTCTATAAATTGAATATGGAATTATAACACAGTAACCTAAGACTAAAACAATTGGAGCTACATTTACAGCTAGTGGATTGTTCCATTTTGCATCTACACCAGCATAATCGCTACCTAAGCCAGTCATCATAAGTGCATAACCTATTAATATTACTACTAAGCCTAATCCAAAAAGCATCATATTTTGCTTTTCTAAAGGGAATTTCCAATCTTGAAGATTTGAAACTTTAGTCCCACTTAAACTACCAGCTGAATTTTTTTTATTTTTTGCCATTTTACTAAATTATTAAATTAATTTAAAATTATTATCTTGCTATTGAAAATTTGATTGATTTTTCAATTCCATCAAATTTTATAAAGTATATTCCATTCGAATAGTTGCTAATTAAAATATTTGTTTGATTATTAGAAATAATATTTGATGAAATAAAATTGCCATTTGAATCAAACAAACTAAATGTTTTACTTATTAAATATTCAGGTACATTTAAAGTTAGGTTGTTTTGAGAATTAACAATTGAAATCAAAGTTTTTTCTATTGCTTCCTCACCAACTCCACCTAAAACTGAAATAACAAAAGTAACATCAAAAGTAACTTTGTCATTTTCATTTAATACATTAAAAAAAGTATATCTTGCAGAAGATGTACCTTCATTATCAAAGTAAAGTTGCCCATTAAAATCTGCTTTTTTACTTGTAGCGCCAGCAACTAAATCAAGAGTATTTGTTGAAATTGTTTGACCTGTTGATGGAGGGAAACAAATTCCTCCTTCAACGAAACAAAAAGCTACTGTATGACCACTTGCAAGATTTAATGGTTGACACTTTGCTTTTAAAGTTAATTTAGTATTAGATATATTTTTGATTGTAGCATAAGCATTTACATATCCAGCATCTGGTTTTTCAAAAACCTTTTTATCAGAAGTAATTAATTCTAAACTTTGAGATTTTAACTCAAAAAAAGATAATGTAAGTGCAATCACAAATAAAATTCTTAATTTTAATAACATTTTAATACTCCTTAATAAACAAAAATGTGTTTTATTACGTTAGTAACAAATATAAACCGCAAATTAAGCAATTTATAACAATAAAAAAATTGGATTAAACAAATGAGACTACTAAACACAATAAAAATTGCAATTTTAATGTCATTTTTATCTTTTATTTTTGGAACTCTTTCTCTAACAGCTCAAATTCCAAACATTAAAGTAAAAAATATACAAGGTGTGTATATTAATACTAATGAAATCAAAAATGATGGCAAACCATTTGTAATCAATTTTTGGGCTACTTGGTGCAAACCTTGTGTTCAAGAACTTGAAGCAATTAACGAAGTTTACGATAAATGGCAGAAGGAAACAAGTGTTAAAATTTATGCTGTTTCTATTGATGATTCAAAAAGTACTAAAAGAGTTGCACCTTTTATAAAAGGTAAAAGTTGGACTTATGATATTTTATTAGATGAAAATAGTGATTTCCGCAGAGCTTTAGGAGTAGATAATCCACCTTTTACATTTTTATATAATGGTAAAGGCGAATTAGTCTTTAAACATACTGGATATGCTCCAGGTGATGAATTTGAACTTTATAAAAAAATAAAAGAATTAGCTATATCTGAAGTGAAATAAATAGTTTTAAAATTTGGTAGGGGATTATTCAAATAATATTCTCCTACCAAGTAATATGAAATTCATCTGTAGCATCGCCATTTGTTATAGATTTTGTTTGCACTACTTTTCCAGTTGTAATTTCAAACATTTCTAAAATTCCTAAATAAACTCCTATATAAAGTTTAGAATTGTATCCTGGAGCAGGCGCTTCTACTAACACATCTTTATCATTTTTTCTGATAAATTTTCTCGGTATTACATCCTTGCCTCTATGGTTAACCATAAATCCTACTGCTTCATAAAGTATTAAATCTAATGGGGTAACAACACTATTTGGAAAACCAATTGTTTGTTTTATTAAAGGATAAATACTTTTCCCAACTAATATAATACTTTCCTCACCTACAGAGGAGTATTTACTATAAATTTCAAGCACAAGATTAAAAATTTTTGTATCGTACCAACCTTCTGGGTTTAGTTCGCTCCAATTTTTTTCAGTTTTAGCGACCAGTTCTGGATTAATGTTATATAAGCCTTCTTTAAAAAGTTTCAAAACATTACCTGCTAGTGATATAAACTTACCTTTTACTTCCGCCATAAAAAACTCATCTGATTTAAAAAACTTATTAATTTAAAACCAAAAACAACATTTTCAATGTTTAATTGAAACTAGTATCTACAAAAAACGATTCTACCATTTTAGCTATTTCTAATGAACAAGTTAACCCCGGCGACTCGATTCCTATTAAATTTACAAAACCAGGGAATCCCAAATTACTTTCTTCTTTAATAATAAAATCTCTAAAACTTTCACCTTTCCCTTGAAGTTTTGGTCTAATTCCCGATTGGTCTGCGTAAATATCTTCTAACTCAATTCCGATAACATATTGACTTATTGCATCAAAAAATTTTACATTGAGTGTTGTATTTACATTATAATTCTGATCTCTTGATTCTAAATATTCCACATCAGGACCAAATTTTAGTTCACCATTCATGTCAATTGTAATATGAACTCCTAAGCCAGAAAAATTCTTAATTGGAACAGGGTAGATCAAATGTCTAGTTAGATTTCTTTTACTTGATTTTAATTTAAAATAGTTCCCTTTTACATAATGAAGATTGTAATTATTTTCAGTTATGTTAATCCCAACCATTCCAGCTACAATATCAGAGTTCAATCCAGCAGAATTAATTACTTTTTCAGAAGTAACCTCAAAAGTTTCTCCTCCACTTTCAATCTCTAATTTATAACCTTCATATATTTTTAAGATAGATTTCAATGTATGATTAAATGCTATGCTTGCACCATTCTCTTCAGCACAATTTTTATAACTCTCCATAAGTTTATGCGAATCAACAATCCCAGTATCTGGAGACCAAAGCACTGAAGAAGCTTTAATATTTGGCTCTTCTATTTTAAATTTTTGAATATCATAAAAATCAACATTGGAAGCACCGTTTTTATGTGCATTATCTCTAATATTACTTAACTCATTTTCTTCTTCTTTATTTACAGCAACAATAAATTTTCCGATTTTTTTTACAGGTACATTATTCTTTTCACACCATTCGTAAATTGACTTATTTCCTGCAACACAAAGCTTAGATTTAAGTGTACCTTCTGGATAATATATACCTGCGTGAATAACTTCACTATTTCTTGAACTTGTTTCTACTCCAAAATTAGAGTGCCTTTCTATTAACAAGACACTCGAACTCGATTTTGAGAGTTGCATTGCACATGCCAATCCTATTGCACCACCACCAACAATTATATATTCAAAATCCATATTTGCCACTTTTAAGCATTTTTATTTTTTAATCCTTTGCTATTTTTCAAATTAAAGGTAATTTTGGACTTATTCAAGAAATTAATATCAAAAGAATTATGGAACTTAACAAAAAAACTAACATTGGAGTGCTTGGAGCAGGCACTATGGGAAGCGGAATTGCTCAAGTGGCAGCTACTTTTGGTCATCACGTTACTATTTGTGATACCAGTGATCATGCTTTGGAAATTTGCAGGAATAATTTAAGAAAAACAATGGACAAACTAATTGAAAAGGGAAAAGTAACCCAAAGTAAAGCAGATGATGTTCTTTTTAATATTATTTATTCTACTGATTTACACAGTTTGAAAAATTGTGGTCTTATTATCGAAGCTATTGTTGAAAATTTGGATGTAAAAAAAACGGTTTTTTCTAAAATAGAAGACGTTATACCAAATGATTCAGTTCTAGCTTCAAATACTTCTTCTATTTCAATTGCATCTATTGCTGGTGGATTGAAATTCCCAGAAAGATTTATAGGATTGCATTTCTTTAATCCTGCTCCAATTATGCCACTTGTAGAAATTACTCCATCTTTTATTACTGAGATAGGTTTAACTCAAAAAGTTAAACAATTAGTTTCAGATTGGGGTAAAATTGCAGTATTGGCAAAAGATACCCCCGGCTTTATTGTCAATAGAATTGCAAGACCATTTTATTCTGAATCTTTAAGAATTTTGGAAGAAAATATTGCTGATATTGCTACTATAGATTGGGCTTTAAAAGAATATGGACATTTTAGAATGGGACCATTTGAACTAATGGATTTTATTGGGCATGATGTTAATTATATAGTTACTGAAACAGTTTTTACTCAGTTTTATTTTGATACTAGGTTTTCTCCAGCAATTACTCAAAAAAGATTATTAGAAGCTGGACTTTATGGTAAAAAAACTAAACGTGGGTTTTATGATTATAGAGATGGGGCAACTCAGCCTCAACCAATTAAAGATGAAACTTTAGGGAGATATATTATAGAAAGAGTATTAGCAATGCTTATCAATTTAGCTTATGATTCTCTTTATTTGCAAATTGCTTCAAAAGAGGATATTGAAATTGCGATGACAAAAGGAGTAAATTATCCAAAAGGTTTATTTGCATGGGCTGAGGAAATTGGCTTAGAAAATGTATTTAATACTTTAGAAAAACTTCACAATGATTATGGCGAAGATCGTTACAGACCTTGCTTAGCTCTAAAAAATGCTTTAAAGAGTTAAAATAAGATGTCAAAATAAGTAAATAATTATTTATCAATACAATTAGGTATATTATGAAAAAAGCAATTGCTTTATTATTTGCATTAACGTTTACATTTTCTTTTGCTAAAGAAATAAAAGTTCCAAAAGATGTTCAAGATGCTTTTTCTAAAAAATTTGTAAATGCAAATTCAGTTAAATGGGAAAAAGAAGGAAAAGACTATGAAGCTAATTTCAAACTAGCCAATCAGAAAATGTCTATCTTAATGACTGAAAAAGGTGAATTGAAGGAAACGGAAGTTGAAATTGACAAAACAAAACTTAATCCTAAAATCACTGAATATATAAATTCAAAATATCCCAAAGCTAACATTTTAGAAGTTGTAAATGTTGAATCTAAAGAAAAAGGTGATTTCATTGAAGTAGAGTTCAAATTCAATAACAAAAAGATTGAACTTAAATTTAATCTTGATGGTACTCTCATCAAATAATAAGAAATTAAAACAACTTACATTTAAAATAAAAGCAAAGAAAGTAAATGATATTTTACTTCTTTGCTTTTTCTAAATTTTCTAATCTTTGAATTAATTGATTAATTAATTTCTGCTGTCCCTGAATTTTATTTTGTTGCTCTTGAATAGCTTTAACCATAGGTGCTAATAAGTCATTATATCTCATATTATACAATCCATTATCATCTTTTGTGATAATACCATTATTAGACGCACCTGAATTATTAAGACATTCTTCTACTTCTTGAGCAATAAAACCATATTCAGTTTTTTGGGCATTATCGTTATTTCTTAAATAAGAAACTGGATTCAGCTTTTTTATAAATTCCAATCCAAGTTCAGATTGTTTAATATCAGACTTCCATCTTTTATCGGAAGTGATAGACCATGCAACTTGAACACCAGCATAGGTAATGGCATTATTACCAATACGCACTTGATTACTCGAAGTATTAGTAGGTACATTTGCTCCATTGCCTATTCCAATATTATTCGAACCTGTAGTAGCTAATTGTAATGCATTATAACCAATCGCTGTATTGAATGAACCTGTAGAATTATTAAATAAACTTTGATAGCCCAAAGCTGAATTATAATTTCCAGATGAATTTGCTAACGAAGACCATGTTCCAATAGCAATATTATAATTACCCTGTTGATTTAGATAAAGTACCTCACGGCCTATACCTATATTTTCACTACCAGAGTTACTTACCATATTTCTATGACCAATACCAATATTGTAACTACCATTACCATTTGAATGAATAGCAGAGTCACCAATAGCAACATTGTAGTTGCCACTGTTAGTATTTAAAGAAAATGATCCAATAGCTAAGTTATGACTACCATAAGAGTTTTCCATAGACTTATAACCACTTGCAACATTATAACTACCAGTTATATTGGAAGCTAATGAATTATAACCAATTCCAATGTTATATAAACCTGAAATATTATTAAAAAGAGCTACTCCTCCAACAGCAATATTTGATGAACCTGAAATATTTGAAAAAAGTGAAGCAGCACCTATTGCAGTATTTCCACTACTATTTTTACTAGAATAGAGTGACATATAACCAACTGCAACATTTGAAGTACCAGCAGTATCAAAAGTCATTGCTTGATATCCTACAGCTGTATTATAATGCCCTTTATGAGTTAGAGTTAAAGATTCAAGTCCAAAAGAGGTATTGTCACCTCCAATAAATCCAGCTCTAACATTATTTCTTTTGAAGCTAAAATCAGAATTATCTGTAGTACCAATAAAATTTAATGATGAATTAGTACCTGCATTACCATTTGTTAACCAAGCAGAAGTAGTCGAACTTATTGGTCCACCAGAATTAGTAGTACCATTAACTGATACTTTGCCATTAGTATTAAATTCAACTGACTTCAAAGTCCAAGTAGAGCTAGATGCATTGCCTGCAGGTCCTTGTGGTCCAGCTGGACCTACATCACCTTTAGGTCCTTGTGGACCCGCTGTACCCTGAGGTCCAGCATCTCCTTTAGGACCTGGCACTCCATTTGCAGAAAAAAGAGCATAAGGTACACTTGTTAGCTCACTAGATCCAATAATCGAATAGTTTGTGCCACCACTAGGGTCAGTTTCTGTTTTAATAAAATACTGACCAACTGACCAATCAATATTTGCAAATTTACCTTTAACAGGTACTCCAACCCCAACTTCTATCATAAGTAATCCATTACTATTTGTACGTGGGTTTGGATTATAAACTTCTTTATAAACTTCTGTTCCCGAGCTTGAACCCTGTAAAATAGTTAATCTTACTCCAACAGTTTGGTTAGTAATAAGTTTATTTGAAGCATCACGAATTATAGCTTGATAATTCATCTTTTGAGGGATTTGAGCCAAAATGCAAACTGCATTAAAAACTACTAACAAAAGTATTATTTTTTTCATAGGAATCAAATCTCATTTATTAATTTATTGGTTTGAAGTAATACTTATAATTCAAATAAAATTGTTTTTAAAATGCTCTAATTGCTCTAACATTATATGGACTATTTTTGAAATTAATATTATATTGATTACCATTTGTAAAAAACTGACGCCAAGCAATATTTGAATCTGACTCTGTAGAGCTCCAATAATTACCTAATGCAAATCCACCAATAATACTTTTTTGCAAATACATTAAATTAAGTTCAAATTTAGATGGTAAATACCAATCACCATAAGTAACTCCAGCATCTGTTACAGAATATTCATTACACAACCTTGCTGCAAAAGTTACTCCATCGATTGGACCTTGATTTGCAATAATTATAGCCGTATTTTTCATTCCCGCACCTACCCCATCAGCTAATGCACAAGTATTAGTGTAAGTACCACCATACCATCTCATAGAAGCACTTTGATCAGCAAGAGCAGCAATTAATCCATGTTGTCCATTATCATAAACATAAAAAACTTTTCCACCACCATAATTTTCTCCAATTGTATGAATAGGATATCCACCAGTAACTCCTTGTAATCCAGTATCTCCTTTTTGACCTTGAGGACCAGTTGCACCTTGTGGTCCTTGAGAACCTGTTGCTCCTTGTGGACCTGCTGCACCTTGTGGACCCTGAGGTCCTGCTGGACCTACATCACCTTTGGGACCTGGAACTCCATTTGCAGAAAATAATGCATAAGGAACACTTGTAAGCTCACTTGATCCAATAATTGAATAATTTGAACCACCATTAGGGTCTGTTTCAGTTTTGATAAAGTATTGTCCTTTAGACCAATCTATATCAGAGAATTTCCCTTTAATTGAAACTCCAACACCAATTTCTAACATAACCAAACCATTGCCATTTGTTCGAGGGTTTGGATTATAAGATTCTTTATAAACTTCTGTACCTGTGCTAGAACCTTGCAATATTGAAACTCTTATTCCAACAGTTTGGTTGGTTATTAGCTTATTTGAAGCATCACGAATTATTGCTTGATAATTCATTTTTTGAGGGATTTGTGCAAATATATTTATTGTACAAAACACTATAATTAGCATTATTATTTTTTTCATATTTTTATTATTTATTATTTATTAATTTTTCTTTTTCTAAAATTTCAATTCTTTCAAGTAATTTTTGGATTGTATTTTGTTGTTCTTGAATAGCTTTTACCATTGGTGCTAATAAGTCATTATATCTCATATTATATAGTCCATTGTCATCTTTAGTAATTATGCCATTATTAACTGCTCCAGAATTATTAAGGCTTTCTTCTACTTCTTGTGCAATAAAACCATATTCAGTTTTATGGTCATTATCATTATTTCTTAAATATGATACTGGGTTTAGTTTTTTAATAAACTCCAATCCAAGTTCAGATTTCTTAATATCAGATTTCCATCTTTTATCAGAAGTAATAGACCAAGCAACTTGAACACCAGCATAAGTGATACCAGTATTACCAATGCGAATTTGATTATTAGCAGTAGCAGTTGGCACTTGTGCATTATAACCAATACCAATATTATTAGTACCACTTGTTAAATCATATAAAGCTCTATATCCTACTGCTGTATTTAGTAAACCTGTTGTGCTATTATATAAAGATAAACTACCAATACCTGTATTAAAACTACCACTATTATTATTTGCCATAGCTGCATAACCTAAAGCACTATTTTCATCGCCACTTACATTGTTAAACAACACAGAGCTCCCAACTGCTATATTGTTATTCCCAGTTTTATTTAAATTGAGTGAGGTATTTCCAATAACTGTATTTCTATTACCGCTTGTATTAGATTTTAAATTTTCTGCACCAAATGAAGTATTAAAAGTACCAGATGTATTTGAATATAGTGAATTCACACCAAAAGCAGAATTATTTGAGCCGGTTGTATTTGTGTATAAAGCAGAAAATCCACTTGCAGTATTATAATTTCCACTAGAGTTGCTAAATAATGAATTTGCTCCATTTGCAACATTATTTGAGCCTATTGTGTTATTTTTAAGTGCATTCGAACCTGATGCAACATTAAATGAACCTGAAGAATTAATTGCTAAAGTTCGATTACCATAAGCAGAATTATCATTTCCATCTGTATTGCCAGAAAGTGCAAATGAACCATTTGCAGTATTGTTAGAACCTGAAATATTTCTATAAAGTGAATACCAACCAGTGGAAGTATTATCTGAACCGATTGTATTTGAAGTGAGGGCAAAAGTGCCAATTGCAGTATTATCGGAACCTAGTGTATTTGAAGTAAGGGCATAAGCACCAAATGCGGTATTATTTGCTGATGAATTTAGCTTTAAAGCATTATTGCCAAACGCAGTATTAAATTGAGCAATTCTACCAGATTCTTCATTATTTCTTTTAAAAACAACATCATTATTATCTGAAGTACCAATATAATTTAATTTTGGATTTATTCCAGTATTTCCAGAAGTAGTCCATGCTGAAGTAGTTGAACTTACTGGTCCACCTGAACCTAAAGTTCCATTAACCGAAATAGTACCATTTGAATTAAGAGAAACTGAACTTAATGACCAAGTTGAACTTGAAACATTCCCTGAATAAAGAGCATAAGGAACACTCAATAGTTCGCTCACTCCAATAATAGAATAATTTGTACCACCACTTGGGTCAGTTTCAGTTTTTATAAAGTAAGGACCTGATGCCCAGTTAATACTTGCAAAAGTACCTTTCAATACTAATCCCGTTCCTATTTCCAATGTTAGTAATCCATTTATATTAGTTTTAGGATTTGGATTATAAATTTCTTCATATACTTCAATACCAGTATTTGATGCTTGTAAAATACTTATTCTAACACCAATTGATTGATTGCTCACAAGTTTATTAGAAGCATCTCTAATTATAGTTTGGTAACTCATTTTTTGAGGTGCTTGAGAAAATAAATTTATGGAAATTAAAAGTCCAAATAACAATGTATATATTTTTTTCATATTTTTTATTTTTTGATTACTTTAAAATTCTTTATTTCTTTATTATTCACATTATTTATTTTAATAAAATAAGTAGATGAAACATAACTTTTCATTTCGATTTTTGTTTCATTACTAGATATGACATTACTTTCAAGCAGTTTTCCATTCATATCAAACAATTGATAATTTAAACCATCTGTTAATTGGTTGTCTATTACAATATTTATAAAATCACTCGTTGGATTTGGAAAAGATTTGCATTGAATATTACTTGTGTTTCCTTCTTCAACAGAAGTTACAACTGATATTTCAAAGGGTTGCTGCATTCCTTCTGCAACAGATCCTTTTGTATCGACATAGGTTTTATATACTATTTGGCCAACAGTATATTCTGCAGATCCGCCACTACCAGTAGCACTTCCTCCAGAGACAGTAACAGCCTCTTGTGAATAAGTTTCTTTTAGCATAAATACTAAAAGAAAAACAATTAGAAATTTTATTTTATTTTGCAAAATGAAACCCCATTAATAATATTAAACATCTTTTAACTTTTCAATTTTCAATTTACAAAAATAAATACAAATAATTATCAAATTACTTATAAATATAAGTGAATTAATATTTAAACTTATTTACATTTTCACTGCTATCATTGAAATCTCTATATTAGCTTCTTTTGGAAGTTTAGAAACTTGTACCGTTTCTCTTGCTGGAGGTGATGATTTGAAGTATTTAGAATATATAGAATTTACTTTTTGGAAGTCGCTAATTTCTTTTAAATAAATTGTAGTTTTTACGACATTTGAAAAATCCAAACCAGCTTTATTCAAAACTGCTTGCAAGTTTGCCATTACTTGCTCTGTTTCTTTTTCAATATCACTATTATCCATACTCCCTGATTGTGGATTTATAGCTATTTGTCCTGAAATATACAAAGTATTATTGGCAAGAATAGCTTGCGAATAAGGTCCTATTGGTTTTGGTGCATTTTCAGTAAAAATCACTTCTTTGCCAGCATCGGATTTGACAATTATTAATGCTGAAAATACTAAACATATAGTTAATACAAATAATCTCATTTTCATTTCCTTTTATTACTTAACCATCAAATCTGAAATCAGTTTTGGATAGTTGGTTACAATTGCTTTAATATCCAAATTCATAATTTTATTAAATTGCTCTTCATTGTCAGCAGAATAAGCACCAATATAAATACCAGAAGCATTAGCATCAGCAACTAATTCATCATTTATTTCATCAATTGAGCAAATAAATGCACCAATTGAGATATGTTGTTTTAATACTGATGGCAAAGTATTTTGATTAGGTATTTTAATTGCAGCAATATTAATATCATTATCAATTGCTTTTAAATGCTTTAAAATATTATAATCAAAAGAAGCAAACAAAGTAAAATCTTTAAAATTAAATCTTTGGATTGATTGATAGATCTTTTCAGCTAATTCTATTGATTCTTTATTAAAATTACTTTTAATTTCTAAAATTAAATATGCTTTATCTTTAAGATATTGAATAATATTACTAAGCCTTGGAATTTTTTCACTTTGATTTGTATATAGGTTCTCTACATTAAAGTTTTCAATTTCACTTAAGTCCAAATCAGAAACTTTTGTTTCTTTCGAACCAAATTTTTCAAAGTTCTCGTCGTGATAAGCAACAAAATGATTGTCTTTTGTAAGTTGTATATCCACTTCAACCATCATTGCACCTGCCTCTACAGCCTCTTTGATAGCAGAAATTGTGTTTTCTGGTGCTGTACCCGATGAACCCCTATGAGCAACTATAAACTTTTTATCTTCTTTGGCAAATTCAGCTAATGTTTTCATTATTTCTTAAATGTGGCATATTTTAATTTATAATATAAAAATATTTCCCAAATTAAACAATTTCTATCAAATATAGAGGGAAATTAATTAATTTGCATTTGATTACAAACGAATAAAAACTTAATTCTATGAAAAAAATAATCATAATACTTTTAGCATTAATATTTCTAAAAGCTCCTCTCTTCTCTCAAGGCTATGAGCTATGGGGTTGGGGGAACAATGTGTATGGTTAATTAGGTGATGGAACCAAGACAACGATTAATATTCCAATAAAAATAGGAAACAGTAATGATTGGAAATCAATTTATGGAGGGAGATCACATTCAATAGCAATAAAGACTGATGGTACTTTATGGGCTTGGGGAGCTAATTACTATGGTCAATTAGGTGATGGAACTAATGCTGATAAAAACGTACCAATAAAAATAGGAAACGGTAATGATTGGAAATCAGCTACTGCAAGTGGAGATCATACCTTAGCAATAAAGACAGACGGAAGTTTATGGGCTTGGGGGTATAATAACTATGGTCAATTAGGTGATGGGACAAAAACAAATAGTAAGACACCAATAAGAATTGGTAATAGCTCAGATTGGAAATCTGTTTATATTGGTGACATTCATACAATTGCTATTAAAAATGATGGGACTTTATGGGCTTGGGGTGCTAACGGCTTTGGTCAATTAGGAGATGGGACTGATAATAGTAAAACCAAACCAATAAAAATTGATACTAGCTCAGATTGGAAATTTTTTTCTTCAGGCGGAGCTCATGGACTAGCAATAAAGACTGACGGAACTTTATGGGCTTGGGGATGGAATATGTTTGGTCAATTAGGAGATGGAACTAAAATAGACAATAATACACCATTAAAAATAGGTACTAGCTCAGATTGGAAATCAATTTCAGCAGGTTATAATTATTCAATAGCAATTAAAAATGATGGTACTTTGTGGGCATGGGGATCTAATGTCAATGGCGAATTAGGCGATGGAACGAATATTGATAAAAATATTCCTATAAAAATAGATACTAGTACAGATTGGTTCTCGATATTTACTGCTAATAATCATACATTTGCAACTAAGTATGATGGAAGTATATGGACTTGGGGAGAAAATTCTGTTGGCCAATTAGGTGATGGGACTAAGACTGCCAGTAACTTACCAATACAAGTAGGGTCTAAATCAGATTGGAAATCAATTTCGGCTGGCGGATATCATGTAATAGCTTTGAGAGAAACTTATACAAATGTTGAAACTGACTTTTTAAATAACACAAATATTAATTTTATTGAAACTAGAGATGATATAATAATTCAAGATTTAAATGAAAATGATGAAGTACAAATATATAATCTACTTGGGATTATGATTACGAAATTTAATGTTGGTAATGAAAGTGAATTTCGTTTTAATAAATCAAATTTGAATGGTGTTTATTTTGTAAAAGTAATTTCTAATCAAAACAATTATTTCTTTAAATTTATTTGTAACAATTAATTAGATTTGGAAAAATTGAAAAACAAATTTAGTAGAAAATGAGTGAAAAAATATCCATTCGATTTTTTGACGACCGTGAGGTTCGTGCCTTATGGGACGAACAAAATGCCAAATGGTGGTTTTCAGTTTTGGATATTATTGCTGTACTTACTAACCAAAACGACTATACCAAAAACCGAAACTATTGGAAATACCTCAAAGCGAAATTAAAGAAAGATGGAAGTGAAGTGGTTAGCTCCACTACCCAGTTGAAATTTCTTGCTCCTGATGGTAAAAAGCGTTTAGCCGATATGTTGGACTATAATGGCATTATTGCATTGGGAAAAACATTTCCAGGAACAAAAGCCAACCGATTTATAGAATGGTTTACTTTTAGTGATGACAGTATTGACGGAAAGAGTAAAACAAAGGCTTATTCTTTATTTGAAAGTTCTTTTATTAATAGTATTGAAGTTGGCACAGCCAATGGCTTACAACAAATACACGCTTATTTATTTGGTGGTTTATATGACTTTGCAGGACAAATCAGACAAAAGAACATTTCAAAAGATGGGTTTCAATTTGCAATATCACGCTTTTTGGGCAACACATTAAAACAAATAGAAGAAATGCCCGAATCAACATTTGATGAAATTGTAAACAAATATGTAGAAATGAATATTGCCCACCCATTTATGGAAGGCAATGGCAGAACCACACGAATCTGGTTGGATTTGATATTAAAAAAACGATTGAAAAAATGTGTAGATTGGAGTAAAATCGGTAAAACAGAATATATGAAAGCAATGGTAAAAAGTCCAATAAATAGTAGTACCTTAAAAAAACTACTAAAAAACGCTTTAACCACTGAAATAAATAGCAGAGAAATGTTTATGAAAGGAATTGACTATTCTTATTATTACGAAGAAAATAATTGACATTTTAAATTATATTGATTTAAATAATAAATATTCCCCAAATTAAACAATTTCTATCATATATATCGAAAAATTAATTAATTTGAAAATATCGAAAAACAAATTATTAAAATAAATATGTATTCACAAGTATTTTCAGCTTCGGTTTATGGAATTGATGCATTTATTGTAGAAATAGAAACTCACATGGATAATGCAATTCCTAATTTCTCTGTAGTAGGTTTGCCAGATTCTGCTGTGAAAGAATCAAGAGAACGTGTAACTGCCGCTATAAAAAATTCAAGCTTTTTATTTCCAAGTAAAAAAATCACTGTTAATCTTGCTCCTGCAGATGTAAAAAAAGAAGGTAGTGCATTTGATTTGCCTATCGCTCTTGGACTGCTTGCCTCAATGGGTATAGTTGACAAAGATGTATTCAAAGAAACGATTGTACTGGGTGAATTATCACTCGAAGGTAGTTTGAGACCAATTCATGGCTCTTTATCGCTTGCTATTGAAGCAAAGAAAAAAGGCTTCAAGCGAATGTTACTTCCATCTATCAATGCTGGAGAAGCAGCTCTTGTTGATACTTTAGAAGTAATCCCAATTGAAAATCTTAGAGAAGCTGTTGAATATTTGAATAACGAAATAACAATTGAAGCAAAAAAAGTTGATTTGGTAAAACTTTTTGAATATAAGAACAATCATTCAGATGTTGATTTATCAGATGTTAAAGGTCAAGAAAGTGTAAAAAGATCTTTGGAAGTGGCTGCAGCCGGTGGGCATAATTTACTTATGATTGGTCCTCCCGGCTCTGGAAAAACTATGCTAGCCAAACGAATTCCTACAATATTACCACCACTTAATTTAGATGAATCGCTTGAAACAACAAAGATTCACTCTGTTGCTGGATTGATGGAAAAAAGTGAAGCATTAGTAACTATGAGGCCATTTCGCTCTCCTCACCATACTATTTCAGATGCTGCTCTTGTGGGTGGTGGTATGAACAAAATTCGTCCGGGTGAAATATCACTTTCTAATCATGGAGTATTATTTTTAGATGAGCTTCCAGAATTTGCTCGTAATGTGCTTGAAGTTTTAAGGCAACCACTTGAAGACAAAAAAATAGTGATTTCACGAACAAAAATGACTGTAGAATATCCAGCAAACTTTATGCTTGTATGCTCTATGAATCCTTGCCCTTGTGGAAATTTTGGCAATCCACAAAAAGAATGTACTTGCTCTGCTCAAACAGTTTCCAAATATATTAGCAAGATTTCAGGACCACTTTTGGATAGAATTGATATTCACGTAGAAGTGCCTGCAGTACAATTTAAAGATTTATCTTCAAAACGAACTGGTGAAAGCTCAGAAAAAGTAAGGGAAAGAGTACTTCAAGCAAGAGAAATCCAAAATGAAAGGTATAAAGCATTAGACCATATTCATAAAAATGCTGATATGGCAAGCAAAGAAATTGAAAAATACTGCGAACTTGACGTGCCAAGTGAAGAATTACTAAAAATGGCAATAAATAGACTTGGACTTTCTGCAAGGGCTCACGATAGAATCAAAAAAGTAGCTCGCACTATTGCTGACCTTGCTGGAGCTGATAAAATCAAAACTGAACATATTAGCGAAGCGATACAATATAGAAGTTTAGATAGAGAGTATTGGAAGTAATGATAAATTATGAATTATGAATTATGAATTATGAAAGAATACAAATTAAAAAAATAATTGTAATGTTGTTAATTTTTATAATTTATACAAATGTTTCATTAGCAAATGAAAATATTAACATTGATAGTATAAATGAAAGTCCAAAACTTTTAAACATAAAGAAAAAGAGCAATAGTTTTATTAAATTTGAAGCTGATGCAACAATGTCATTAACGTATCACAAAGTCATAGACGAAAGGCAGTTTGTTTTTAGATTAAGAACTAGATTATTTAATTTTATTTCTTTCGAAGGTGGCTTAGGTATTTTAAATGAAACCACTGGTTATTATGGTATAAATTTTCATATTAATGATTTTTCAATTTCATTATTAAATTCAAGTATAGCAGATAAAGCGCAATTTGAAAATAGTGGAGGATTATGGCTTGGTTATATGCCAATTAATTCTCTTGATAATTTTGATTTCTATTTTAGAATAGGAATCATCCTCAGTGATAGAATTCCAGAAACTAATGAAGGTCCTAGTATTCACACTATTGTACTAAATTTTGGTTTGAAATATAATATAAATTGAGATTTAATCTAAAATGTTTCAATTCTAAGAGTTTTTTTTAATAAAGATTTGAGTTTTTTCAAAATTAATTAATTCTAAATAAATTTATTTTTATTTTTCACTATTGTCCGATAAAAAAATAAAGGACGAAGAATAGAATTCCCCGTCCAATAGTTAATTTTGTATTTTGCGAACATTCAATTAACTATGCACAAATATAACAAATTTTCTGGAAAACCTATCCTAAGCCAAATA
>JAPLFM010000123.1 GCA_026390675.1 Candidatus Kapaibacterium sp.
ATGAATCTAAGTTCATCAATACATTTTCTACATACCAAGGTAATGATATGTTTAATGCCATCGAAAATATTTCTTTGCTTTCCATAAATGCAATTTAAGAAATATTTTTAAATTACCCACTCAAAATAGAGAAGAACCTTTAGAATTTTATCAAGAATTTCTTCAATTGTTTTTCTTGCTTGTGTATCAAAAGTTTTTTCAAAAACGTTTCTAGAAATATATTCTGAAACAATAAATAATGTATAATTTCTTAAACTACCATATTTATTTTCAATATTAATATCTGAGTTTTGAAACATATATATAGTGATTTTATTGATTAGTCCATAAAACTTTGAATAATTTCCACTTTGAACAAAACTAGTTTCTTTGGAAAATTCATTTCTTAATTTTATACATCCATCAATTATATATTCAGCATCTAGGTTTCGTTGATTCTTACTATATGTTATTCCAGTATTAGAAGCTTTTAACAATTGAAAAGCATTCATCAATTTATTTAAATCCATTTCTAATACTGCCATATCAACTTGTTCTTGTATGTTATAACTAATCATATTATTATTTTAGTTTACTTATTACTAACTTTTCTACCTGTTTAAAAAGTATTCTTTGAATTCTAGGATTTCATTATTCTCAATTTCAATATATTTCTCAAATATTTTATCACCTACTTGCTTTTGTAATGCTGAAATGCCAACATCAATAAGTCTTAAACCTTGATGAGTTAATAGTATATTGTCAAAAGCCATGCCTCCAATATTTGATGGTCTTTTCAAATCACGATGCACAAATCCAGCTTTATGAAGTTGATGCAATTCATCTATAAATACATCAAACCAAAGTTCACGTATTTCAACTTCATAAGATCTAAAATCAATAGGTTGTATTCGTTCCATTACTAATACTTCAGCTTGAATTTCTTCATTATAATCTAAGCGAATAAATTTTACTACTAAGCCATTGATACTATTAGCAAATTGCATTTTCTCAGCCTCCGAACCAATATCGGAGCGTGTATCACCAACAAATAGTTTACCTACTTCGCTGTCATTAATGACAATCACAGTATTATTTGCACCAGAAGAAAGTTTACGAGGATATTTCATTAAAAACTCAAAGATATATTAATAAAGTATTTGATTGTAACTTTTTCAATTTCATTATCATTTCAAACCACAATTTAACAAAACATATCAAATTAAAGTAATCTATACTATTCAAACAACAGTTTTAATAAATTTGCTACTGCTTTTCTTTTCTTCTTCTAATACATAATCTAAGTCATCAAAGATGATTCTTGGAACTTTACCAATAGAAAGAGATAACTCTACTAATTTTGAAATTCTATGGTCAAATTCGCCGTTTAATATTTGAGAAACATATCCTTTGGATACTCCTAAATTTTCTGCAAATTGAATTCTTGTAACTTTATTTTCTTCTAAATGCTTTTCAATCAATTTGAACAATTGCAATTGAATTTCAAGAGTCCAATGCTCTGAACTTTTTAATAATTCTTCTCTAGTCATAAATTGCCGTTATTATTTAAGTATTGTCTTTTTAATTCTCTAAAATGATTAATATCAATTTTTTGAGAGTTTTTGTATCCACCAGTAACTATAATTTTACCAGTTTTAGCTTCTTGAATTAAGTAAACCCGAAGATGATGAGTTTTTATTTCGTATTCTTTAGTTTTATCCTTAAATGGTGTAATATCTTTAAACATTGATTGAGGTAGTGATTCCAAATTTGCAACTCTATCCATCAATGCATAAATTTTATTCATTTCAGAATTGAAATTAATTCTTACATCTTTTTCAAAAGTATCAAAATCACATTTTTCATTTTTGAATAATTTGAAAAACTTTTGTTTACCTTTGATTGCTTCAATTTCTATTAACGTAAATTTAATCATATTAGTTTACTTATTACTAAACTTTCCTATCTTTTTCAATTTCATTATCATTTCAAACCTCAATTTAACTAAATTTCCCTATATAAAAACATTTCTAGATTGGTTCTTGAGAATTTGCATATTTTTATAGAAATTTGCTTTTAGTTATAATGTTAAGTTCAAGCTGCTATATTTTCTTTCTTTTGCTTTCATTTTCCAATAAATCTCTTTTATTATTATTAGTTCTTTCGTGATTTGGGTCTAAACTTAGAGCTATATCGTAATCACTTAATGCTTCTTTGAACTTTCCAATCAGGCTATAACACCATCCTCTATTACAGTAATCTTCGATATTGTTGGGTTTGAGTTCAATTGCTTTATCAAAGTCTTTTATAGCTAAGTCATACTTCTTAATAGCACCGTAAGTAATCGCTCTATTAGAATAAATCCTTGGAGAACTTGGATTCAATTCTATAGCTTTTGTGAAGTCAATTATAGCTTCTTTGTTTTTGCCTTGATGTGCAAAAGCTTCAGCTCTACCACTATAAGCAAATGGATTTTGACTTCCTAGTTTGATAGCAGTATTATAATCATTAAAAGATTTTTTAGGACTACCATGATCTTTTTGAGTTATTGCTCTTCTAACATATAAATCAGAATTTTTGGGATCTATAGAAATTCCAATTGTATAAACTATAAGAGCCAGTTCAAGTTGATGTAGTTCATTATGAGCATCTCCAATATAAGTTAAAGCTTCAATAGAATTTTTGTTTATCTCAAGTGCTTTAGTCAAATAATCGACAGCTTTTTGATAATTTCCATCATGAAATTCTAACTTACCCTCTTTTAAAAGCTCATCAAAAGTTATAGGCTCTTTTCTATTAGGTAAAAGACTTTTTACTAATTTTGCTCTATCCAAACGCTTAGCTAAAAACTTGTCCATTGCATTTGGAAGGCTTTTTTCAACTTCGTTATTCAGACTAAATGCTTCTTCAATTTTCCCCATCTGCCCCATAGATATACATTTATATAGGATTGCATCATAATATTTTGCTTCGTACTTTAAAGCTTCATCATAATCAGCGATTGCATCTACATGTAAATTCAAATTTGCTTTAGCAGACCCTCTAAACATAAGAGCTTCAGGATTCTTAAGGTTATATTTTATTGCCAAATTTAAATCCTCAATAGCTATACTATCTTGACCTAATTCAATTCTACATATTCCACGATACTTAAAAGCACCAGAATGTTTGGAGTTTAGCTTAAGAGTGCTGTCAAAATACATTATAGCTTTTGTAACATCACCTTTATTGTATTCATCAATTCCTAATTTAAGTACTTCTTCAGCTTGCTTATTTTCAGTACAGCTAATTGTAATTGAACAAAGGATGAGAAAAAACAGAAGAGAGGTAGAGTTTTTATAAAAGTTTTTCATGGTATTGTATAAAAAATGTGAAGTTTATCATAATTAAAAAACTATTTTGAAACTATGAAATAATTAAAATACAATATAAAGGCAACAGCGACATTTTTCAAAACAAAATAAATTTCATCTAATTTTATTCAAAAAAAAAGCTACTCATTTTTGAGTAGCTAAACTTATTCAAGTTCTAGAGTTCTTTTTTTACCTTTGTTATCATCTTGACTTTTCTTTAATACAATGTTTTTATTTGTCTTAGCATCAACATTAAAAGGGTCAATATCTAAAGCTTTTGAGTAATCTTGAATTGCTTCTTTATATTTGCCTAGTTTGAATTTAGCATTCCCTCTATTATTATAAAGGTTTACATTTTTAGGATCAAAGAGTATTGCTTTTGAATAATCCTCAATTGCTTCTCTATATTTAGCCAGTTTATATTTTGTAATTCCTCTTATAAAGTAAGCATCTGAAAACTCAATATCTTTTTTAATAGCTAAAGTATATTCTTGAATTGCTTCTTCAAATCTANTTTTATTTATTTCAGGTGCTTTAGGCACTCCAACTTTTTTCTCATATACATCTTTTTGAAATTGTGCATCTAAATGTTCTGGATCTAATGCAAGAGTTTTATTAAAATCATTCATTGCTTCCAAATGATTGTTCAATTTTTTATTTATAAATGCTCTATTATAATATGCATCAGAATAATTAGGATTTAATTCAATTGCTTTTGAATAATCATTAATAGCATCCTGATTGTTACCTAATTCATTTTTTGCCATTCCTCTATTGTTATATGCTTCTGAATAGTTAGGATTAATTTGAATAGCTTTTGAGAAGTCTTCAATAGCATCTAGAAAAAGTTCCATACTACTTTTGGCAATACCTCTATTATTGAAAGCTTCAGCAGATGTAGGATCTAATAAAATCAACTTAGTGTAATCTTCAACTGCCTGCATAAAATTACCAAATTTTAAATTAGTATCTCCTTGGTATGCATAAGCTAAAGGATTATTTGGGTTTAATTCAATTGCTTTTGAATAATCATCAATAGCTTCTTCAAAATTTCCTAATTCATCTTTAGCAACTCCACGATTGTAATAAGCAGTTGCAAATTCTGGATTTACATCCAAAGCTTTGTTATAAAAAGATATAGCATCCTTAAAATGACCTAAATGAAATTTAGCAATCCCTCTGTTATTATATGTTACAGCGTCATTAGGGTCTAATTTTGAAGCTTTGGCATAGTCTTCTAATGCTTCTTTATATTTAGCTAATTTACTTTTAGCATTTGCCCTATATTGGAAAGCAAGGGCATTATTAGGTTCAAGTTCAATTGATTTGTCATAATCTTCAATTGCTTCTTCAAATTTTTCTAAATTGTAATTAGCAGTTGCTCTATTATTATAAGCTACTCCATAATTTGGATTTAGCTCCAATGCTTTTGTGTAATCTTCTATTGCCTCTTCATAGTTCTTGTTTTTACCTCTTATACTACCATTATTATTAAATGAAACAAAATCTTTGGGCTCTAATTCCAAATCATTTGATTTATCTCTGTTTTTGAGAGGATCTAAAAACTTTTTCGTCATTTAATTAACTTTTTATTTATTTAATTCAAATTTAACAAATTCAATCTAATTTTCATAGATATTTATTAATAATGCAAGACTTATGCCAAAATTCATTTGAGTACTAATTAAATAATTCTACTCAATTTCTTTTAATCTACAAAAAGTTTGAAAGTTGCAATAAGCACAAACACTTTGATTAATTTTTAATGTTTTAATAGATTGAAAGTCTTGGACTTTATCAATTTTTTTGGGATTAATAGATATGTTCTGATTTTTTACTGAATCAATTGCTCCTTGAGCTAATACATAGCTATTTTCTTTGTTTGGATTTCTTTTATCAATATCTATATTAATCTTTTCATCATATAATCTTAAAGTTGAATTTTTTAAATTAATATTTATATTATAAACATCATTGAATATCTTGGGTAATAGGAATTCATAAATATTTAATTGGAAAAAA
>JAPLFM010000237.1 GCA_026390675.1 Candidatus Kapaibacterium sp.
TTAATACAAGTTCATCAAAAGCAATTTTAGACATCTTAGATTTAATCGAAAGTCATCACAAAAATAATGGTAAAATATCAATAAATTGGTATTATGAATCCGATGATGAAGATATTCAAGAAAGTGGAGAAGAATTTGGTGAAGGTTTAACAGTAATCTATAATATTATTTCATATTAAAATTATGTCAGAAGATTTAGAATCACTATTTTATCACGAAAAAAGTGTAATACAAATTTCAGAACAAATAAGAAGTTCATCTGCAATTTCTTATGAAGATTTGATTGATGCTTATGAGGATTTGTCAGATGAATACAAAAATTTGTTTAGTCAGTCTGTTAAAATGACAAGAATCAGCGATTCTTCTCAAAGAAAATTACTTAAAGTGCAATTAAAACTTGAAGAACAAAATAATCAAATAAATTCTAAAAATGAAGAATTGAATACGCTAAATGGTACTAAAGACAAATTTTTTTCTATTATTTCTCATGATTTGAGAAATCCAATAAGTTCAATAATGTTTTCAAGTGATTTGGTGATTTCAAATTTTTCAAATTTTTCGTCAGAAGAAGTTTTAGCTTATATTAATAAAATTTCCACTGCCATCAAATCTTTACATGAGTTGTTTGAAAATCTACATAGATGGAGTAAAACCCAAACAGGTACAATAGAATTTGAACCTGCCAACTTTGATTTGAATTTAGTAGTTGATAGAATTTTTAGTTTGTTAAAAACTCATTCTGAAAATAAGTCAATTAAATTATCTAAAATATTACCTGAGGAATCAATAGTTTTTGGCGATGTAAATATGATTGAAACAATAATTAGAAACCTTACTTCAAACGCTATAAAGTTTACAAATTTTGGAGGAGAGATAAAAATAATTTTAATTCAAACAAGTAAATTTAATAAAATAATAATTGAAGATAATGGTGTTGGAATGGATGAAGAGTCAAAAAACAAACTTTTTAAAATAAACGAAAAAGTTACAACAATTGGAACTGGTAAAGAAGTAGGTTCTGGATTAGGTCTGATTTTGTCCAAAGAGTTTGTTGATATCCACAATGGTAATATATGGGTTGAAAGCGAGCTGAATCAAGGTTCAAGGTTTATTTTTAGATTACCAAAACAATAACATTCCTCGCAAAAACATAAAAATGTCATATCAATTTGTCATACTTTTTCTTGATTTTTATATTTTGAAATGTTTTAGATTTATGATAAGTGTTAAATTTTAGTTAATTTTGAATAATATTGTTTAACAATACTAAATTATATGAGAGATTTTACATTAATAACAAATAATTCTGAACTTGGGTCAGGCAAAAATGGAGCAAGTTTAGGAGTTCTATCTCTTGTAACTGAAATTAATAAAACTAAAATTGTAAGATTATTAAATTCAAAAATAATTGAATTTGATTTTGCCATATCTAATAAAACTAAAAATAATGACAATCCCATTGCTAAAAATATAAATGAAATTACTAAAAATTATAGTATTATAAAAGAAAAGTTGCAAAATGAGCTTTTAATTGATAATTTTAATTTATTTATTTCTGGTGACCATTCAACAACTGCTTCATATCTTAGTTCAATTAAAAAATTACATAAAAACAAATCAATTGGTCTAATTTGGGTAGATGCACATGCAGACTTACATTCGCCATATACAACTCCTTCTGGAAATATGCATGGAATGACTATTGCAATCTCGACAAAATTTGACAATTTAGATTTTAAAATAAACTCGACTGATGAAGAAACATTAGAACTTTGGAATAAACTAAAAACTGAAGAACAAAGTGTAAATTTTTCTGACATAGTTTATATTGGTTTAAGGGATATTGAAAAAGAAGAAATTGCTACTTTGAATTCCCAAAATATTAAAGAATTTAAAACTGAAGAAGTTAATAACAATCCTGAAGATGTTGCTTTAAAAACTTTAAATTACCTTAAAAATGTAGATTTGATTTTTATTTCCTTTGATGTTGATTGTCTTGATCCAAATGCAATATCATGGGGTACTGGCACTCCAGTTAAAAATGGAATTCTTTTAGAGCCTGCAAAACTTTTATTAAGCTCACTTGTTAAAGATAAAAGGTTGATTGGTTTTGAGATAGTTGAAATTAATCCTTTGTTAGAAAGAGAAGGTCAATCAATGACTAATGCAGCTTTACAACTTATCAAAGTTGTAAGTGAAAATGTTTTATAAGTTTTGAAATGTAACTAATTAATGTTTTAAAATTATTAACTTCTCATTACTCATATCTGTAATTGAATGTTTTATACCCCCAACACCAAAGCCAGAATTTTTAAAACCACCAAATGGCATCCAATCTACTCTAAATGTTGTTGCTTCATTTACAATTACAGTTTTAGAAACAATTTTTCTTGAAAATTCAAAAATTGATTTTATATTATTAGAAAAAATAGATACTTGAAATGCAAAATCCTTAGAATTTGTAGTTTCAATAACATCATTAATGTTGTTATATGCACAAATACAAACAATAGGTCCAAATGCCTCTTCATTTGATATTCTCATTTTTTCATTTATACAAGTTATCACAGTTGGCTCAAAAAAAACTTCATTAAAAACCTTTCCTCCTAATTCAATTTTAGCACCTTTATTTGTAGCATCATTAACTAAATCTAAAATTCTGTTCAATTCAATTTTATTTACAATTGGTCCCATATCCGTATCAATTAATAGGGGATTAGCACATTTAAGTTCTTTAGCTTTACTTATAAATTCAGATAAAAAAATGTTGGAAATTTCCTCTTGAACATAAATTATTTGAGTAGAAATACATACTTGGCCAGAATGATAATAGCTCCCTTTTATTAATGAACTAATTGTTTCATCAAAATTACAAGTTTTTTCTACTACAGCAGTTGCAATACCGCCATGTTCCAATGCTACTTTTACTCCATTATGAACGTTTTTAGATATATCCCATCCTACTTTAGCACTACCTATAAATGAAACAAATGACAACCTACTATCACTTACTATTTTACTTGCTCTTTCTCCAGAAATTGTTAATACATTTATTGCTTTTCTAGGACATCCAGCTAGATAAAACAAATCCACAAGCCTTAAACATGAAAGTGGAGTTTGAGAAGCTGGTTTAACTATAATTGAATTACCAGCAGCAAATGCAGTAGCAACTTGATGACAAATTAGATTAAGGGGATGGTTGAAAGCAGAAATAGCTAACACAACACCTAAAGGTTCATAAAATGTATAAGAAGTGTAATTTTCAGAACCTTTAGCTTTATCCATTTTAATTTGAGTACCTTCAAGATTTTGCAATTCAGTAGCACACATTTTAATTGAATTAATAGCCCTATTAGTTTCTATAATAGCATCTTTTAATGGTTTACCACCTTCTAATGATATTGTGTATGAAAACTCTTCAATTTTAGTACTTAATAAATCAGCTACTTTGTTTAATATTTCAACTTTTATATATGAAGGCATAATCATCATTTCATTTTTGTAGGATTCTACAGCATTGTTAAAAGCCAATTCAATAGAATTCGAATCAGCAATTTCAATTTCAGCAATTATATCTTTATCATACGGACTAAATAATTTATAAAAATCATTAGTTTTTATTGCATTTTCTATTCTTAATCGTTCTTTAATGATTTGGTTCATATTTTTTGTTATATTAATTAAAAATAAGTTACTATATTTTTCAAGTATATATCTTTCAATGACTTGTAAATTGATTTTGTTAAATTAGTTAAAATTAGCAACAACCAAATTTCAGAGCTTTATTATTTGCATTGATAAATTGAAGTTTATCAACTTTTAAAACTGCAAATTACTTAGTTAAATCCAATTATTAAAAACAAAAAAAACACTAAAAACATTTGATTGTAATTAGTGCCTTCAATTTTATTAATTATGGATTTATTGAATTATAGTTTTACAAATCCCAACTAATTGGCTCATTAACATTATGATTGACCTCATTTACTTTAGGCAGTACAAAAGGCATCAACTTTATAAGTATGTCTAATTTGTCTTTAGGCTCTAAATCCTTTAAATACTCTCCTAAACTTTCAATTTCATTATGTAAGAAATTCTTTAAGTGAATTCTTATTTCTTTTGTTAGTCTATTTGGAGTGCCTGCCTCTCTGCCTCCAAACTTCTGACCTGTATTATTTGCCATTCTATTTTAATCTATTATAGTTTAATAAAATAATTAAATTCTTTTTATAGTGTCTGATTTGTCTGATAATTTCTTTTTATAGTAGTTCAAGTTGTTCAAGATGCTTTTTTATAGCCTCCATTTACTCCAATTTTCTTTTATAGTGTTCACTTGTGTTCACTTTTATAATAGTCAGAATAGTAAGAGTTTAAAAAGTTCAAGTTACTTTAGTTACTTTTCTAATCCTCCCAAATTTCATTTAGATTAAAGGCATACAAAGTGTTGCCTAATGCTCCAAAAGTGTCTTAGAATTGATTTATAGAGGTTGTTTTTTAGTCTTATGATTATTCATTGCTTTATTTTTAGTTATCTGTAAAATTTCTTTGCATTGTTTATCTTATTGTCAAGTTCTGCCATCAAATCTGATTTAATTGTTATGTCTGGCTTATTGCATTTCTCTTTAATATCATTCTTTAATCTTGAATAATACTCTGGCTTTTCAAAAGTGTTTTTGGATCTCAAATCCTCTACTATAAGTAAAGCATTGTTTTGACCTATCTCATTAAGTTTCATCAAAATTAATTGCTCAAAAAAGTCTTTAGGAGTTTTCATATTTACCATATCAAAATTGATTAAATTGTTTTTATTAATTGCTTTATACTCTGACTGCCATTTATCAAATAAATTCATATAAAATTTTTCATCTGATAATGTTTTACAATCCATTTTATCTAATTCAAATTGCTTTGCTATCCTGCTAGTATATCTCAATTCATATCTTAGTATATTTTTATCTCTCCAAATCTCTGGCAGTTTATAGCCACTTAATTTTGATTTCTTTGTACTGCCTTCTGCTATTTTATTGTAAAATAATTTAGTTCTTAATCCATTTGAATAATACAAACTATTAGGTTGTGTTAGTCTATTATAAAATTGGCTATCCCCTAAATAATTGTAGTAAGCCTCTGGCTTGTAATCCATAATAAAATTTTGTGCAAAATCAATCCTGTTTACTTTAGCATCTGCAATTGGTAAATGTATTTCATCTGCCATCTTTTCTATTGCTCTCTTAGTGTCTGACCTTGTTAGTGTGTGAAAATTGTCATTTAAGTAATACTTTGCAAGACTGCCTTTAAATGAAACTCCATTATTTGAAATATTAACATTGTAGTTATCTCCTAAAGTGCCACTTACATAATATTCATTATTCATATTTTGATGCTCTGTAAGATTAGTAAGGTTTTTAGCAACTTCAAATAAATTGCCTCCTTTTATAATCTCTTTAGATAGCCATAGATTTATAGTGTCATACATATTAATTGATATTATTTGTCAATGAAAACAGCTTACTATAAGCCTAAGTAATTATAAAATGGTTTTGCCTGCTCTTTTAGTTTTCTAATCTCTAAATCCAAACCTCCATCAATCATTGTTTGATAATATGATTTAATTAGATTTCTGCCATCAATTATTACATACAATTCAATTTCAGAATAGTCTTTATTAACTACAAACAAATAAGCATCATTTCTAAAATCAAATAATGGATTTGGAGTTTGTGCAATGCCTAAAGTTCTGTTTGCATTTGGATAGCCATAGCCAATTTCTGAAAAGTCTAAATCCTCAATATATATACTGCTCAAATTCAATCCATTGAGTGTTAAACTCCAATCTGAAATTCTTTTACTATCAGAAGTAACAAAATGATATGGCTCTGTTTTATAAACAAAAAACATACCTTTTGAATTGACAAAATTTGTCAAACCTTTGTATCTATCTGGCATTGTTTCTGTATATTCAATACAATCTAATCTCATTTTACTACTGAATTTGTTTTGTTTTTTTACTTCATCTGGCAAGGCTACTAATTTATAATATGCTCTGATCATTTTGTACCTCTGCTATTTAAAGCTACATAGTTTGATGCACTTTTTTCAATCTCTAAATTAGTTGCTTTTCTGTTTTGCAATAGCCAATTATCAATCTCATTTTTACTGAAATAGATATGCTTACCATTTGGCTTATAACAAGGTATGCCTCTTGTTGATGTCAATTTATATAGATGGCTCTTTGAAAGTCCTGTATAAACAGCAACATCATTGAAATTCAATACTGATTTGGTATTTAACAGCATCATATTTTCAAGATTATTTAATCTTGTTTCTGTATTTTGGTTTTGTAACATTTTGTTTCACTTTAATAGTAAATAATAATTAAAATGAAATAGCTATTTCTTTTGTACTTGTTAATTAACAAATGCAATTTGAGAAACATTTTGTTGTTGCCTGCAATTGATGTAAATATTTGACCATTAAAATAAACTGATAGAAAATAAGCTAATAGCCTTGTTTCATTAATCCATTTGATTTGTGGCATAGCTTTTATTGGCTCTCCAATTAAAACAGCTCTAAAGCCTTCTAATAAGGTTTTAGCATCAATCAATTTATGTTCGATTAACAAACTATGTAGTTTTGGCAATTGCTTTTCTTTTATTTCATCTAAAGTAAATCCTTTTGGCTTTTCTTTAAGCTGTTTAGTTTGTTTGATTTGTTTTGATTGCTCTTTGGATTGATAAAATGTTTTGAGTTCTTTTAACAAATCTATAAGCCAAATATCATTTAGTTTTGAAGTATTAACTTTATAGCTATCTGCCAAAGATTGAATTGTTTGTGCCTGCTCTAATCTTAAATTGATTTGAGTAATTGCATCATTTGGATTTGAGTTTTCTAAATTCTCTTTAAATAGTTTTAAGGAGTTCAAATTGATTTCAAAAATCAAACTATTAAAATGCTCCAAAAGTAAATCTAATTGAAATTGAGTATTAATACCATTTAAAGACATATCTTGACCAAATTCATCTTTCATAGGAAAGTACATTGTTTTGCATCTTTCAAGTTCTAATTCTAAACTTCTTTTATGAACATCTGGCAATGGTGTTAAATCAATAAAATCAATAATCTCATTTAATCTCTTTTGTATTACTTCTGATTTCAATATCATACTATCTTTGAATTTCATTTCATCTGCCTAAAAATTAATATTTGGTATTTTGTTTACTGCCTCTCTTTTCTTTTCATCAATAATCTTTGCATAAACTTGAGTAGTTTTAATATCTGTATGACCTAACAGCTTTGACAATGTAAATATATCAGTACCAAAAGTTAATTGTAAAACTGCAAAAGTATGTCTTGCACAATGAAAAGTAATCCTTTTTTTAATGCCTGCATTATTAATCCATCTTTCTAAATCATAGTGCATTTGAGGATGGTATTTTAATCCTTCAAAAACTAATTCATTATGATTTGATGGCTCTCCTAAATACTCTCTGGCTTGTTCTGAAATGTCTAAATACATTAATCCTTTTGTCTTTTGTTGATTAAAAGTAAGCCTCCAATAATCATTAATTTTTTGCACTTCTGACCATTTTAAATTATAGATGTCTGACCATCTTAAACCTGTAAGGCAAGAAAATAAGAAAGCTCTTTTTAGAATTGAGTTTTTACAATCTGTTTTAACTAATGCTTTAACTTCATCTAAAGTTAAAAAGTTTCTTTCATTTTCTTGAATTTTTTTGAATTTTATACCTTTGTAAGTTGCTAATGGTATTAAGTTATCATTTACAGCTTGATGTATAAAGAATTTTAATTTACTAAAATATTGATGTGCTGTATGTTCTGATAGTGGCAAGCCATTATTCTTTTTGGCAGTATATAGTAAATAGTTTTTAAAATCCTCAAAAAAATTTTTGTCAATATCATTTAAAGCTAAGTTCTTATTATTTGTAAATATTTTTAAATGTCTGATTGTACTATTATCAATTTGGTTGTTAGTATTATCAATTGATTTTGTTGTTAATATTCTTTTTATATATTCAAACAAGTCTAAATTTTTATTTGATTTTATTTTAATACTATATGTACCATCTGTAATTGCATTTTCTCTTTCATTTCTGATATAGTTGGCTCTTATAAATTGTTCTTCATTATAATCTGTCTCCATTTTATCTTTAGGATTGTCAAAAAGATAAATCTTTAAATATTCATATTCTCTTAAAATTTTAGTTTTGCCATCATTTGAAATTTTGTTACCTTTGTAAAATTCTAAGTACAAACTTATTTTACCTGTTTTAGTTTGTTTTCTTTGTCTTAAATGTACATTCATATTTTTTTGATGCTATTTGTTGCTATTATGTATTTGAGTATTACAAAAATAACAAATTAACAACAAAGAAACAACAAATAAAAGATAATAACAACAAAAACAAATAAGTATAAAGATTGTAAATAGTAGTAAAAACAAACAAATAGATAATAAAAGAAAGTAAAGTAAGTTAAATTAAAAATAATTTACTAATTTACCTAAAATAAATTTAAAAAAATATTTAAAATTAAAATTATGAACAAATATATTACTATAGTATTAGCATTTTTATTCGTTATGAATTTAAATGAAGCAAAGTCTCAACCTTGGATGGAAAAGTTTATTGGAGTGACTAATCCTAAACTTCAAGATATTGAAGCAGAATTTAACAATTATTGGTCAGATAAAGACTATAAAGTTAAAGGATGTGGGTGGAAACCTTTTAAAAGATATATTGAATTTTGGAAAAGTAGAGTTCTCCCAGATGGAAGCTTTCCTGATCCAACTTTTCAATTTAACGAGTATCAAAAGTTTAATAAATTAAATACTAAAAACAACTCTCCTCAAGGTGCAGTGTCTTGGACAAATATTGGACCAACTACTTCACCTGGCGGATATGCAGGTATTGGAAGAGTAAATTGTGTAAGAGTAAATCCAAATAATGGTACGATTTGGGCTGGAACTCCTGGAGGAGGTTTGTGGAAAAGCTCTGATGGCGGTGGAAATTGGACTGCAACAACAGATAATTTAACAATACTTCAATCATCAGGCGTATCTGATATAGCCTTTAGTCTGCAAAATTATAATGTAATGTATATTGGAACTGGTGATGATGATGGTGGTAACACTAAGAGTATTGGTGTTTTTAAATCAACTGATGCTGGTGTTTCTTGGAATGAAACAGGATTGAAATTTTCTGTAACTAATAACATTTCTATAAGTAGAGTTATGGTTCAGCCAAACAATCCAAATTTAATTTTAGTTGGTTCTAATAATGGAATCTACCGTTCAACTGATGCAGGAGTAAACTGGACTAAATTAAATGCAATCAGCATAAAGGATATGGAATGGAGACCAAATAATCCAAGTACTGTATTTGCAGTTGGAGGTTCTAAATTCTACAAATCTATTGATGATGGTGCAACATGGAATGAAGTAACAAGTGGTGTACCTACAAATGCTCAAAGGCTTGCAATTGCCGTTACTGCTGCAAATTCTAATTATGTTTATATGATTGCTTCGAATGGTTCATCTGGGTTTCTTGGTTTTTATAAATCGACAGACGCAGGTGTTACTTTCACTACTCAATCTACTACACCAAATATATTAGGTTATGAAGTTGATGGAAGTAAGACTGGAGGACAAGGCTGGTATGACTTATGTGTAGCGGCAAATCCTTCAAGTGCTAATGATGTATTTATTGGAGGAGTAAATAATTGGAGAAGTACTGATGGAGGAATTAATTGGACTATTAATACTTTTTGGTATCAATATAGTACAATTCCTACTGTTCACGCTGACAAACATGATTTGTATTTTAGTGGATTTACATTATATTGTGGAAATGATGGTGGTATTTATTCTACTTCAGATTTAGGTAATTCTTGGAATTTTATAAGTAGTGGGCTTCCAAATTCTCAGTTTTATAAAATTGGAGTATCAACTATTACTCCAGCTACTGTTATTGCTGGTGCTCAAGATAATGGTACTAAGTTCTATAAAAATAGTGTTTGGACTGATGCGATAGGTGGTGATGGAATGGATTGCTTAGTCGATTATTCTAATTCTAATATTATGTATGGCTCATTATATTATGGTGATATTAGTAAAACTACTAATGGTGGTAATACTTTCAATCAAATTAATGATGCAAATAGAGATGGTAATTACGATAATATTACTGAATCAGGTGCTTGGGTAACTCCATTTTTATTAGACCCATTAGTTAATACTACAATGTATGTTGGTATGAAAAATATATGGAAATCAATAAATGGTGGATTAAATTTTTCAAAGTTAACTAATCTTTCATCTTCTTCAAATATAGATATGATAAGAATAGCGCCAACTAATTCTAATAATATTTATTATCAAAATAATGGTGTGCTAAATTATACTACAGATTCTGGAATTAATTGGGCAGTTATTACTAAACCTGATAATGTAAGTATATCTGATTTGAGTATTAGCTCAACAGATGAAAATAAAGTATGGTTAGTAGCTGGTGGGTATAATGTTGCGAAAAAAGTTTATTATTCAACAAATTTAGGAGTTAGTTGGGTAAATGTTTCAGGTAATTTCCCAAATGTAATTGTCAATTGCATACTTGTAACAAATGATGGGATCAATAATAGAATTTATTGTGGAACAGATGTCGGAGTTTATTACAGTGATAATAATGATGGTTCTTGGGTAAGTTTTAATAGTGGATTACCTTATGTAAGGATAACTGATTTAGAACTACAAAAACATTCTTCTAAAATTATTGCAGGTACATACGGGAGAGGTGTTTGGGAAATAAACTTGCCAAATGTAGTCCCTTCTCCTACTCAAATTAGTCCAGCTAATTTGTCAATTAATTTGAACCCTACAAAAACTGAATTGTTATGGTCAAGTATTCCAGGTGCTAACTCTTATGATTTGATGCTGTCAAACAATCCTGATTTTTCTAGTACTATTAGTGTTATTAATTTAACAGTAGTTTCTAATACATATTCAAATTTGAATTTTAACAAAAATTATTATTGGCAGGTTAGAGCTAATACAATTAATGGAGCTGGAACCTGGTCAGGTAGTTTTACATTTAAAACAATGTTAATTTCACCAACTTTAAAAATTCCAGATAATTCTACATCTAACATTGATACAAAAGGAACATTCAATTGGGATGCTGTCCCTGGTGCTAATTATTATGAACTAGTTTCATCTACTATGTCAAATTTTTCGAATTCAACTAGTTTTGGAAATATTTCAACAAACTCTAAAACATATTCTAATCTTGATGATACTCAAGATTATTATTGGACTAGTGATTGGTCAGGAGTATTTAAATTTACTACAATGCTTAACTCTCCAACTCAAATCTATCCTAGTAATGGTTCAATTAGTTTAGATACTAGTAATGTTGTTTTTAACTGGGCATCAATATCAAAGGCTTTGAATTATTCCATTAAAATATCAACTGATTCAACTTTTAACAATGTTGTAGTTAGTGATAATAATGTAGTTTCAAATACATTTCAAGCAAGCAACTTTAAGATATTTACTAAATACTATTGGGAAATACGAGCTGTGAATAGTATTACTAATAGTTTGTGGTCAAAAGTAAATTCTTTTAGAACTAAAATGGAATCATTAAATTTGATTTCACCAAAAACTAATTCTCAAGCAATAGATAAATCAAATGCTTTATTAAATTGGTCTAAAAGAGAAAGCTCTTTAAGTTATATTTTACAACTTTCAAGTTCCTCTTCTTTCAAATCTTCTGATATAATCAAAGAACAGAAGGGAATTACTGATACTAATTTCACTTTTTCTAATTTAAGTTTCAATTCAAAATACTTTTGGAGAGTAATGGGTGTAAATCTTAATGATTCTACAAATTGGACTAGCTATTATGATTTTACAACTATGCTTAAAGAACCTATATTAATAGAACCTAAAAACAAAACAATTGATTTACCCAAAATTGTAAAAATTAATTGGACAAAAACTGATAGTACTAACGCATATCTTGTTCAGGTTTCAAGTTCAAATAGTTTTGTAGATTTAATTTCAACTTCAACATTTACCGATACTTTAGCAACTTTAAGTAACCTCAATTCAAATGTTAAATATTTTTGGAGAGTTAAATCTTTAAATAATATTTCTTTAAATAATAGTGAATGGTCAAGTGTTTTTGAATTTACAACTATAAAAGATATTACTAAAGCTTCATTAATTTCACCTTTAAATTTATCAATAAAAGTTCCATTAGGAAAGATAAAATTAGTTTGGCAAAAATTTGATAAAGCTACATCATATTTAGTGGAAATTTCAAAAAATAATAGTTTTACCCCTGCACTTATCAGTACAGAAGTAAGTACTACAGATTATGATTATTTGATTCAAGATAATTATGTTTTGTATTATTGGAGAATCAAACCTAAATTTGAAAACTCAAGTTTTGATTGGTCTGATGTTTGGAATTTTAAAAGTGCAATTGGAATAACTTTATTAAATTCTCCTTTAAATAATGTAATAAATCAAGATACTTCTGGAGTTTTGAAATTAAATGTTAATAGTGGTGCTAAAGAATACTTCGTTTTAATGTCAGAAAAAGATGATTTTTCGCAAAATAGTAATACTTTTAAATCTACCTTGACTAGCTTTAATTATTCAGGTCTAAAGAGAGAAACAAAGTATTATTGGAAAGCTAAGGCTTTTTTCGATAATGATACTTCAGCTTGGTCTGATGTTTGGAATTTTACAACAAAACCTATTAATTCTTATGTTGAATTGGATGAAACAGAACTTAATAAATTTACATTTAATCCTAACCCAGTGGATAATGAATGTGAAATCTTTATATCTTTCTCCTTAAATTCTGAAATAAATTTGAGTTTAATTAATACAAAAGGTCAAGAAATAAAATCGATATTAAGTAATTACAATATTATTAATGAATTTAAAATAAATTTAAATACAAGTCAGATTGCAAGCGGAATTTATTATCTAAAACTAACAAAAGGTGGTAAACAAAAGATTTTAAAACTTGATATTATACGGTAATTTGTTTTTCGATTTTCATTGATATTAATCTTGTAATTGTTTAGACTTTCAATGAGAGAAGTTTAATTTGAAAAAGTTCATAGTTTTAATAACATTTATCTTGCTTGGTTGTAATTCAAATATAATACAACCAGTTGTTGATAATCCAATTCAAACTATTGATTCAGTTCATTTTTTAACTAGTAGTTATATTGAATTAAGTAAAATCAAACAAGTGTCAAAATTTCGTTCAGGGATAGGTCATAATTATTCCGATGATTTTGAAAATTGTTTGAGTATGAAACATTATTTTTATCCTAAAGATTCTATTAATTGGTCTGAAATAGCAATTTATTCACCAGTTAATGGTAGGGTAGTAAGATTAGATTCAGAATGGGCTGGAGTTCAAATTCATATTCAACCATTGAATTTTTCAAAATACAATATCATTATATTCCATTTGAATTTTACTAGATCTATTAAATTAGGTGATTCGATTAAGTCAGGTGAGCAAATAGGAAAACATATTGGAAATCAAACCTATTCTGATATTGCAATAAGTTCAACTGAAAACAATAAATATAAATTGTTGTCATATTTTGATGTAATATCAGATTCATTGTTTCAAAAATTCAAACAAAATAATACTTCAAAAAGAAACGATTTTATTATTTCTAAAGAGTTAAGAATTTCAGACCCATTAAATTGTATAAATGACTCTTTTTCATCTGAAGGGAAAATAGGAAATTGGTTTTATTTTGAAAAGTGAAGGTTTTTTACTTTTATTACCATAAACTATTTAAATGAAGATAAGGATTCTGGTGCTAGCCTAATTGTATCATCAATTGCCAACGAAATCTCTTTTTGGTTATAAGTCTTAAAATCAGGATTTATTTGACATAATACTCTCCAAGATTCTAACTTATCAAATACAATTTCATCATCATCAGATTTAACTAGTCTATTTGCTCTAACTTTACAGAAATAATCGCAAAATCCTACAGTTGCTATTAGTTCTTTGTATTCATCTGTTACAGATGGGTTACGATAAAAAGCAATTATCATTACAATTTCTTCTGGTAGTTTCCAAAGTTGTGCAACTTGAATACCAACCTCAATATGATTTTCTCCAAATACTTCTTTTTCAGCTTCTAAATCATACAAACCTTCTTCACGTATTAGCTTCTGTACTAAAGAATATTCTCTTGGATGTACTTGAAGCATAGCCATTTTGCCAATGTCATGTAATAATCCTCCAATAAATTCATTGTCATTAAAATTCATGTTCAGATATGCTGCAAATGTTTTAGAAGTGTTACCAGTAAGATATGAATGATTAAAAAATCTTTCCATAAGTACTGCTGCACCTTTATGAGTATTAGTAAAAAATTTAGAATAAATTGATACACTTAAGACGATATTTGATATTCGTTTAGTACCAAGCAACATTAATGCATGATTAATCGAAGTGATTTTAGTCCTAGTAGCAAAGATAGGGGAGTTTGCTACACGAATTAATTTCATCGATAAAATTGGATCTGATTCTATTACTCTTGCAATTTCACTAAGATCAACCTTTTTATTTTGAATAAGGTTTAATACTTTACTTGCAATGTGAGGAAGAGAAGCCAGTTCTTGAGACCTTTTTAAAGCATCAATTATTGCCATTATTTATATATCTGTCCCAAATTAAATAATACTTTTTTAGATTAAATAGCTATATCATTTGTAATTTACAAAAAAAAATTATAAGTAACTAATTCAAAGTTAAACTAATTCAAATACTATTTATCTTTTTTGTTAATTAGTTTAGCAAAAGCAGAAAGTTTTGGTGTAATTTTGGGATTATTTTGATTGAATTTTTCTTGATTCGAACTTTTAATTTCACTTGTTTGATCTATTTCTTTCACTTTAATTTCTTTAGAAATATCTATATTAGTTTCTGACAAATTAGTAATAGAAAGATTATTAACTTCCAGTTCTTCCTCTACATCATTATTAAAGAAATCACTTTTGTCTATATCATCATCATTTGAGGAGAAGAAACTACTGCTCTCGTCATCATCTTCATTTTTGTTTGAAATACCACGAAGCTTATCTAATATATCATTTTTACTTTCAGGTTCATCATCTACATCATTATTAAAGAAATCATTTGTATCACTATCATCATCATCATTTGAGGAAAAGAAACTACTGCTCTCGTCATCATCTTCATTTTTATTTGAAATACCACGAAGCTTATCTAATATATCATTTTTACTTTCAGGCTCATCGTCTAAA